>NZ_JBSFWR010000054.1:0-52721 GCF_053594915.1 Kitasatospora sp. NPDC002543
CACCCCCCCCCCCCGGGGGGGGGGGGGGGGCCCCCCCCCCCCCCCCCGGCCCGGTGCTCCGCCTGGCCTGCCCGCACCGCCCGTCCGCACCGCCCGTCCGCACCGCCCGTCCGCACCGCCCGTCCGCACCGCCCGTCCGCGGCACCCGTCCGCACCGCCCGTCCGCGGCACCCGTCCGCGGCGCCTGCCCGCGCCGGCCGGCCGCCCGCCCGCCCCGTCCGGGCAGACGGGCATCGGCTCGGTGACGGCACCGGTGATCAGAACCGTCGAACAGGCCGGGAACCGGATTTAGGGAGCGTTTTGCCGTTCCATTGCCAGTTCATGGGTGGCAGCTGTTTTCGGCTGGAGTAAAAGACGCTGATGAAACGGCGTACCGGATATTCCTGAAGCTCCGTCGGACGCCCGTCCGTCCGGCAGCTCGGTGGAATTCCCGCTCGAATCCTTCGCCGGGCGTGTACGTTGTTCGACGTCCGTAAGACTTGGACGCCGGTTCGTGGCATGCGCGGTCGCCGTGCCGCGCTCGTCCGCGATCCGTCAGCACTACCGGCACCGTCAGTACCACGGCATCCGCACCACGCCGGACCTGTTTCCGATGGACGAGGAATCGATCTGATGCGTATCGCTCGATGGACCGTCGCGGCGGCCACCGCCGCCCTGTTCGCCGCCGCTCCGGCCACCGCCCTCGCGGCACCGGCCGAAGGGGCGTCCGCCGTCGCCCCGACGATCACCGCCACCACGGTGGCCTGGGCCGCCTCCTACGGCACCGAGGCCTCGGCCTCCGGGACCCGCTGGGCCGAGCAGAAGCCGTCCGGCTTCGGCACCGACCTGGTGCTCACCGGCACGCTCACCACCACGGGCACCGGCTGCTACGCGGTGTGGACCCAGTTCACCAACGACTTCAGTGCGGGCCCCACCAAGAAGCAGGCCGAGGTCTGCGGCGCGGGCACGGTGGCCGTCAACGCCCGCCAGTCCTACTCGCTGACCACCACCGGCAGCATCGCCATCTGCAAGGCCGGTACCACCTACCCGTCGGACTGCGGTGAGTGGAAGAGCATCACCCACTGGCCCATCGGGGGCTGACCCTCCCGATTCGTTCCGGCGCGTGACGGCCGATCGTTTTTCGGCTGGAACGAAAGATACTGATGAAACGCCTCGGCGAAATACTCCCGGAGCCACGTCGGCTGCCGGTCCGTCCGGCAGCTCGGTGGAATTCCCGCTCGAATCCTTCGCCGGGCGTGTACGTTGTTCGACGTCCGTAAGAATTGGACGCCGGTTCGCGGTACGTGCGGTCGTCATCGCCGCGCTCGTCCGCGATCCGGCAGCACTATCGGCACCGCCAGTACCACGGCATCCGCACCACGCCGGACCTGTTCCCCCATGGACAAGGAATCGATCTGATGCGTACCGCCCGATGGACCGCCGCGGCGGCCACCGCCGCCCTGTTCGCCGCCGTTCCGGCCACCGCCACCGCCGTCGCGGCACCGGCCGAGGCGGCCTCCGCCGCCCCCACGACGGCCGCCACCACGGTGGCCTGGTCCGCCTCCTACGGCACCGCGGCCTCGGCCTCCGGGACCCGCTGGACCGAGACCAGCTCCGGCGGCTTCGGCACCGACCTGGTGCTCACCGGGACCCTCACCAACACGGGCACCGGCTGCTACGCGGTGTGGACCAGGTACACCTTCGACTTCACCCCGGGCCCCACCACCAAGCAGGCGGAGATCTGCGGCGCGGGCAGCGTGGCCGTCAACGCCCGCCAGTACTACAAGTACACCACCACCGGCAGCATCGCCGTCTGCAAGGGCGGCACCACCTCGCCCACGGACTGCGGCACGTGGCAGAGCATCACCCACTGGCCCATCTGAGCCCGACCCTCTCGATCCGGCCGTACCAGGCCCCCGGACCGGCGCACCTCGCCCGGCCCGGGGGCCCGTCCGTGTCCTCGGACTGCCGGACCGGCCGGCCTGCTCAGAGGACCGGACCCGGCGCCCCGAGGACGCGCCAGGAGGGTTCGAGGGGGAGCAGGTGGCCCGTCAGCGCGCGGACGTCGGTGGCGACGGCGGCGCGGGCGAGCAGGGCGGGGAGGTGGTCGGTGGTGTAGGCGTGGTGGGCGGCGGCGGTGGTCCACAGGGTGGTGACGAGGCAGCGGTCGGCGGCGAGCCGGGTGACGGTGCCGCCCAGCATGCCGTCCGCGGCGGCCATGCCCGGTGCCCAGACCTCGCGCTGGACGTCGAGGAAGTGCTCGGCGCGGCCGGGGTGGAGGCGGCAGTCGGCGGCGCGCAGGACGGTGGCCCGGCCTAGGGCCGCGGGCAGGGAGGGGGCCGCGCCCGGCATGGTGAGCACCACCGGGCCGGTGGAGACCTCGATCTCCAGGGAGGAGGAGCGCTGGTCGGCCAGGTCGGCGATCCGGTCGTGGCGCTCGCGCAGGAAACGGGCGTAGGCGGGTTCGTCGGCCCACAGGGCGAGCAGCAGGGCCCGGTCCGCGTCGGGCTGCCAGCCGCCGGTCTGGCCCACCAGGCCCGGCTGGTCGGAGAGCGCCGACCAGTGCCGCTGGCCGGCGGCGAACGCCTCACGTGCTCCGGGCCGCACCCGGCAGTCGATCCATTTGCCGAACATGCGGGCCATCATGCTGCGCCGGGGCGGTGGGGCGTCCATCGGACCTTGGTCCCGGGGCCGCTCGGGCCGGAGGCGTAGGCCGTGGGCGGTGGCCGGATGTTGCAGAGTCCCGTCATTGCCGCCATGGGTGCCGCCGGGCGAGGGTAGGGGCATGAACGACGCACCCCGTGGGCCGGAGAACGCGCACCGTGGCACGGACGACGCGCCCCGCCTGCCGCACCTGGTCGTGATCCCGGTGTTCCCCGGGGTGAACGCGCTGGACGTGACCGGGCCCGCCGAGATCCTCGCGCTGGCCGGGCGGCTGCTGCCGCCCGGGCGGCCCGGGTACGAGGTGCGGGTGTGCGCGGAGCGGGCCGGGCCGGTGGCGACGTTCTCGGGCGTGCCGCTGCACGTGACCGGGACGCTGGCCGGGGCGCGGGTGCGGGCGGACACGGTGCTGGTGCCGGGGCGGGTGGACCCGGGGCCGGACGGGCCGGTGCCGCGGGTGGACCCGGCGGTGGTCGCCTGGCTGCGGGAGGCCGGGCCGCGGGCCGGGCGGGTCGCCTCGGTGTGCGCGGGCGCGCACGTGACGGCCGCGGCCGGGCTGCTGGACGGGCACCGCGCGACCACCCACTGGGCGACCGCCGAGCGGCTGGCCGCCGACCACCCGGCCGTCGAGGTGGACGCCGACCCGGTGTTCATCCGCTCCGGGCGGATGTGGACCAGCGCGGGCCTGACCACCTCGATGGACCTCACCCTCGCCCTGGTCGCCGAGGACCACGGCGACGACCTGGCGCTGGAGATCGCCCGGATCATGGTGATGTACCTCCAACGCCCGGGAGGGCAGAGCCAGTTCAGTGTCCCGCTGGCCCACCGCACGGGCGGCCGGGCGGACCTGCGCGGCCTGCGCCGCTGGGCCGGCGAGCACCTGGCCGCCGATCTGTCGGTGTCCGCGCTCGCCGGGCGACTCGCCATGAGCGAGCGGCACTTCGCGAGGGTCTTCCGCGCCGAGACCGGCACCACCCCGGGGGCGTACGTCGAGGAGCTGCGCCTGGAGGCCGCCCGCCGGCTGCTGGAGCGCAGCGACCACCCGTTGCCGGGCGTGGCCCGGGCCTGCGGTTTCGGCTCGGTGGAGACCCTGCACCGGGTGTTCCGGGACCGGCTCTCCACCACCCCGGCGGACTACCGGCGCCGGTTCCGGATCCCGGACGCGCGAACGACTGACTGATCGTCAATCCTGTGAAAACCAAGGAGAGTTGTGAAGATCAAGGCCATGCACGTCGGAACCGCGACCGTCCTGCTGGAGGTCGGCGGCCTGCGGCTGCTCACCGATCCGGTCTTCGATCCGGCCCCCGCCGAGTACCGGCACGATCCGGTGGTCCTGCGCAGCACCGGTGGCCCGGCCATGGGCCCGGACGAGCTGCCGCCGGTGGACGCCGTACTGCTCAGCCACGACGAGCACCCCGACAACCTGGACGCCACCGGCCGGACCCTGCTCGCCGGCCGCCCGGTGCTGACCACGGTCAGCGGTGCGGCCCGGCTCGGCGGCGGGGCGCTGGGGCTGGCCCCGTGGCAGACCCGCGAGCTCACCGTGGACGGCCGCACCCTGCGGGTGACCGGCACGCCCGGGGTGCACGGACCGGTCGGGGACGTCACCGGGTTCGTGGTCGAGGCGCCCGGCGAGGAGGAGGCGCTGTACGTCTCGGGTGACACCGTCCACACCCCCGAACTGGACGAGGTGGGGCGGAGGTTCAGGATCGGTACGGCCGTGCTGCACCTCGGGGCGGCCCGGATCGAGGCCTTCGGCGGCGGCGGGCTGATCACCATGGACGCGGCGCAGGCCGCCGCGCTGACCGCCTCGCTCGGCGCCCGCCGGGTCGTCCCCGTCCACTACACCTCGTGGGAGCACTTCACCGAGGGGCGGGCGGAGACCACCGAGCGGTTCGCGGCGGCGGGCCTGGCGGACCGGCTGCACTGGCTGACCCCGGGCGTCGCCGAGCTGCTGGACTGACGGGTGGGCGGGCGGCCCCGGCCGGGTCACGGCCGTCCGCGTCCGGCCCGGGTCAGACCGCGGCGACCGGGGGCAGGCGGTCCAGGATGCGCTCCATGCCGCTGGTCCAGTTGGCCTCCAGCGCGGTGACGGCCTGGTCGACGTCGCCGTCCAGCAGGCACTGGGCGATCCGCTCGTGCTCCTCGGCGGCGCGTTCCAGGATCTCGTGGTCGCCGACCACCACCCGTTCGTAGCGGTGCAGGGTGAGCTTCAGCGACTCGATCATCTCGCGCAGCCGGGCGTTGGCACAGCCGGAGAGCAGCAGGGCGTGCCAGGCGTCGTCGTAGCGCTCTATCGTGCCGTGCGGGGCCTGGGGGGCGGAGAAGGCGCGGGCCTCGGCGAGCAGCCGGGGGGCGATCTCGGCCAGGTGTGCCGGGTCGGAGGTGCGCAGGGCCAGTGACTCCAGGGCGATCACGATCGCGGTGAGGTCGAGGAACTCCTGTTTGCCGGTGGGCGCGAAGCGGAAGCCCTTGCCGCGTTCGCTGGTGATGATGCCCTCGCGCTCCAGGCTGATCAGGGCCTCGCGCAGGGGGGTCCGGCTGACGCCCAGTTCCTCGGCGAGCTGGACCTCGTTGATCGACTCGCCGGGGGTGAACCGGCCGTGGCCGAGCTGCTCCAGGAGTTCGTCCTTCACCTGCTCGCGCAGCGGTCGCCGCTCGATCGCCATCGGGCTTCCCTTCTTCCTCGGTCCGTAGCGTACCGGCCGGGCGACGCACGTCGTCGCCCGGCCGCCGTACGGGGGTGCGGTCCGGTACGGTGCGCGGGCGTCAGGCGGTTCCGGCGCCGTCGACGGCGATGACCGCGCCGCTGACGAAGGCGGCGGCGTCGCTGGCCAGGAAGGCCACGGTCTGGGCGATGTCCCGGGGTTGGCCGATGCGGCCGAGCGGGCGGTCGGCGGCGTCGGTGTAGAAGGCTGCCGGGTTCTCGCCGAGCTGGCGGGCCTCCTCGGCGAGCATGCCGGTGTCGGTGTCGCCCGGGCAGACGCAGTTGACCCGGATGTTGTCGGGGCCGTGGTCGATGGCCATCGCCCGGGTCATGTTGACGACGGCGCCCTTGGAGGCGCAGTAGGAGATCGCCCGGCCGCCGCCCTTGATGCCCCAGCCGGAGCCGGTGTTGACGATGCTGCCGCCGCCGTTCGCGGCCATCAGCGGCACCACCAGTCCGCTGAGCAGCATGATCGAGCGGACGTTGACGGCCATCACCAGGTCCCAGTCCTCGTCGGTGATCTCGGTGACGGTGGAGCGGCGGATGATGCCGGCGTTGTTGAACAGCACGTCCACGCCGCCGTGTCGGCCGACGGCGGTGGCCACGGCGTGCTCGCAGTCGGCGCGCCGGGAGACGTCGCAGCGGACGTAGGTGGCGCCGATCTCCTTGGCGGCCCGTTCGCCGCGGTCGGCGTCGAGGTCGAGGAGGACGACGGCGGCGCCGAGTTCGGCGAGCAGGGCGGCGGTGGCCCGGCCGATGCCGGAGGCGGCGCCGGTGACGATCGCGCGCTTGCCGTGCAGGTCGATCATGGTGGCTCCTTCAACTGGCCCGGGGGAGTGGGGCGGTGGGATCGTCAGGAGGGACGGTGGGATCGTCGGGTGGGGCGGTGGGTTCAGCAGGAGAGGCGGTACACGGCGCCGGAGCGGCGGCCGGTGATCACCCGGACGTGGCCGGAGAGGGCGTCGTCCAGGTCGGGGTCGCCGGTGTCCAGCAGCAGGGGCCGCCCGGCCAGCGCGGCGAGCTTCGCCTCGGTGGCGAGCACCAGCAGCCTCTCCCGGCCCGCGGCGCGCAGCAGTTCGGGGGTGAGCTGCTGGTTGCCGCGGCCGAGCAGGAAGCCCTGGCCGCCGATCGGGGAGAGCACGATGTGGGGGGTAGCGGGCAGGGTGCGCAGCTGGTCGGCCCGGGCGTCGCGGATCAGGACCCGGGCGGCGGTGGCGAGGCCGTCGGCGCGGCCGGGTCCGAGCGCGGAGCCGGGGCCGAGCCGCAGCAGGTCGACCCCGGTGAGGCTGGCGCCGCGCGCGCCGAGCGCGGTGGCCACCGCGTAGGTGGTGCTGCCGGGGCCGAGGAGCAGCAGCCCGCCGGGGCCGACCCGTTCGGCGACCTCGGCGGCGATGCCGGCCGGGGTGCCCGGGTCGGGCCCGGAGCTGCCGGTCTTGCGCTGCTGCACGCGGGCGGGCAGCACCGGCACGGTCAGCCGGCCGTACAGCCGGGCGGAGACCCGGCCGGCCCGCAGGGCGGCCTCGTCGCGGTCGACCACCTCGGCGGTCTCCAGCCGTACCCCCCGGCCGGCCGCCCAGGCCGCGGCGACCTCGGCGGCGGCCCGGGGGTGGACGGCGAACACGGCGGAGTGCATCTTGACGCCGGCCGGGATGCCGAGCACCGGCAGGCGGGGTTCGGGGCCGAGGGCGTCGAGCACGTCGCGGGCGGTGCCGTCGCCGCCGCAGAACAGCAGCAGCCCGGCGCCGGCGGTGACGAGGGCGCGGACCGCCGCCCGGGTGTCCGCGGCGCCGGTCCGTGCCGCGGCGGGCCGGTGGACGACCCGCGCGGGCCGGCCGGCCGCCCGTGCGGCGTCGGCGCCCATCGGGCCGTCGGCCGTGATCAGCTCCACGTCCGCGGGGAGGTGGCGCAGCGTCAGCGCGGCCCGGGCGGCGGCCCGCGGCCGGGCCCCGAGCGCCAGGGCCCGCCGCTGGACCTCGGCGCCGTCGCTGCCCTTGAGGCCGACCCGGCCGCCGAGACCGGCGACCGGGTTGACCACGAGCCCGATGCGGGCGCCCGGGGCGGACGTCACGGCCGCTCGCCCAGGACCTTGCGGCGGTACGCGCGCCAGCTGACCGACCAGTGCGCCGGGTCGTCCAGCGGCTCGTGCCGGATCCGGTGCACGGTGGAGTTGTGCGGCGCGGTGCGGACGGTCTCCGGGTCCTCGTACGCCTCGCGGGCGACCTCGGCGAGGATCGCCGCGTACTCGTCCAGGTCGGCCCGGGAGTAGGACTCGGTGGGCTCAAGCGTCATCGGCTCGGGGACGACGTACGGGTGGTGGCTGGTCCAGTAGTGGGTGCCGAAGTCGGCGGCGCGGTAGCCGAGGTCCTCGCTGTGCAGGCCGGTGTCCTCGTTGAGCTGCTGCCAGCTGTAGCGGACCTGTTCGACCCGGGGGCGGCCCTCGGCGTACGGGACGGAGACGCCGCGGATCCGCCGCACCCGGTGCAGCAGGTAGTTGTTGTTGAGTACGGCGGTCTCGGCGGCCTCGCGCAGGCCCTCGGCGCCCAGCGCCATGATCCAGGCGTAGGCGCGCACCAGGTTCGGCACGACGCCCAGGTACGGGCGGATCTTGCCGACGGAGTCCGGCCGGTCGTCGTCCAGGCGGTACCGCTCGCCGTCGAACTCGACGGTGGGGCGCGGCAGGTAGGGCGCGAGTTCGGCGGTGACGCCGCAGGCGCCGGCCGCCGGGCCGCCGCAGGCGTGCGGGGTGGAGAAGGTCTTGTGGAGGTTGAAGTGGCACAGGTCGAAGCCGGCCTCGCGGGCCCGGGTGATGCCGAGGATGCCGTTGGCGTTGGCCTGGTCGTAGGCGCACAGGCCGCCGGCCTCGTGGACGATCCGGACGAACTCGGCGATCCGGGGGTTGTAGATGCCGGTGTCCTCGGGGTTGGTGATGAGCAGCGCGGCGGTGCGCGGGCCGACGGCGGCACGCAGCGCCTCGATGCCGGGGTAGCCGTCGGCGTCGGGGTGCAGGGTGATCACCCGGAAGCCGGCGGTCTTGGCGCAGGCGGCGTTGGAGGGGTGGGAGAAGGCGGTGGTGATGATCTCGTCGCGCTGCTCCAGCTCGCCGCGGGCGGCGTGGTGGGCGCGGATCACCGAGACGTTGGTCCAGATCGCCGCCGAGCCCGCGCCGGGCTGGAGGCTGACCCGGTCCATGCCGGAGATCTCCTTGAGCAACTGCTCCAGGCGGTGGACGAGTTCGAGCACGCCCTGGACGGTGGAGGGGTCCTGCGCCGGGTGCAGGGCGGCGATCCGGGGGTCGCGGACGAAGGTGTCGTTGACCTTGGGGCTGTACTTCATGGTGCAGGTGCCCTGGCCGACGTCCACGTTGAGGTCGGCGCCGAGGTTCTCCTGGGAGAGCCGCAGGTAGTGCCGGAGCACCTGCTGCTGGCCGAGTTCGGGCAGGCCGGGCGGCGTGGTGCGGCGCAGCGCGGCGGGCAGCCGTTCGGCCGGGTCGCCCACGGCGGCGGTGACGGCGGGCTCGGGCAGCGGGGGCAGGACGCCGCGTTCGCCGGGGGTGCCCAGCTCGAAGACGAGCTTCTCGTCCCAGCGGGCCTGGTGGAAGCGGCGCAGGGCGGGCTTGGGGGCGATCCGCGGGTCCACCGCGCCGGTGTTCTGACGGTTCGTCATTTGACGGTCTCCTCAAGCGCTTCGGCGAGGCGGTCGATGTCGGCCGCGGTGTGCAGCTCGGTGACGCAGTAGCGGCCCTCGTGCGACCCGGCCGGGGTGCCGCCGTGCAGGCCGAGGGCGAGCAGCGCCTCGGCGATCTCGGCGGCGGTGCGCTCGCCGGTGTAGCGGACGGTGAAGTCGGCGAAGTGCACGGCCTCGGGGTCGGCGAGCTCCACACCGGGCACGAGCGCGAGGCGCTGCCGGGCGTAGGCGGTGTTGGCGAGGATCGTGGCGCCGATCTCCCGCATGCCGTGCGGTCCCATCAGCGCGAGGTAGACCCCGGCGGCGATGCCGTGCAGGGCGGCGGCGGTGCCGACCCACTCCTTGCCCTCCTCGCGGACCGCGAAGGAGGTGCGCTCGTAGGCGACGTCGCCGAAGCCGTACTCGCCGGGGACGTCGGTGGGGGCGAGGCCGAAGAGCCGGCTCGGGTACTCGGCGACGAGGCGCTCGTCGTCGGCGCTGCCGATGAACCCCGCGTTGCCGCCGCCGAAGCTCGGGTGGATGCCGAGCGGCTGGAGGTCGCCGCAGGTGAGGTCGGCGCCGAGCTCGGCGGGCGGGGTGAGCACGCCGAGGCTCAGCGGGTTGGCGTGGGCGACCGCCAGGGCCCCGGCCCGGTGGGCGAGTTCGACGTACCGGGGCAGGGCGGTGTCCACCCGGCCGCGGTGGTCGGTGAGCTGGGCGTAGACGGCGGCGACGTCGCCCTCGGCGAGCGCGGCCTCGACGGCGGCCGGGTCGGCGGGGACGGACACCAGCTCGTGGACGCCGCGCACGTAGTCGCGGATCCGGGAGAGCCGGTCCGGGTCGATCGCGCCGACCAGCACCAGCCGGCGCCGCCCGGTGGCCCGCCCGGCCATCCGCAGCGCCGTCGCGGCGGCCTGGAATCCGTCGTACGTCGGCACGTTGACGACCTCGACGGCGAGCAGCTCGGCCATCAGGGACTGGTACTCCCACAGCGCCTGGAACCGGCCGTGGTCCTCGTACGGCTCGCCCGCGTAGGCGGTGAGGAACTCGCTGCGGTTGACGATCTCGTCCACCACGGCGGGCACGTGGTGGCGGTAGCAGCCGGCGCCGAGGAAGCTGCGGCCCGGCGGCACGGCCGTGTTGCGGGAGAGCAGTTCCTCCATGTGGGCGACCAGCCGGGCCTCGGAGCCGAGCGGCTCGGGCAGCCGCAGCGGGCGGTCCAGCCGCAGGGCGGCGGGGATGTCGGCGTAGAACTCCTCGACGTCCTGGGCGCCGACCGCCGCCAGCATCGCTTTCCTCACCTGGGGCGCGGAGTTGGGGATGTACGGGTGGGTTCGGGGGACGCGTGTGCTCATCCTGGCACCTTCCGCGATTTCAGTCACAAGCCTTGACGGGGTTGTGAATGCTGAGTTCTGTATACAGCATTCGGCATTCACCAGTCGGGAGGCAAGATGTCCGCAGAAACCCGGCACGAAAAACATCCCCAACTACCCGGCGACCAGGGAGGATTCACCGACGGCCCGTCCCGCCGCCGGTTCCTCTCCGCCGGACTCGCGGGCGGCGCACTGCTGTTGGCCGGCGCCACCGGGTGCGCGACCGGAGGAGCCGGCGGCAGCGGCGGCACCGGCGCCAAGCAGCTCGCCGGCAGCCCGGGCGCCGCCCTCACGGGAAAGGTCACCATCTGGTCCTGGGACGTCGCCGCCAAGGCGATGCAGCGGCTCGGCAAGGCCTTCGAACAGGCCCACCCCGGCACGACCGTCGACGTGGTGGACATCGGCTACGACAACGCCTACGACAAGATCACCGTCGGATTCGGCGCCGGCAGCGGACTGCCCGACATCCTCACCGTCGAGGGCCACAAACTGCCCACCTACATCGGCAACTTCCCCAACGGCCTGGTCGACCTCACCAGCCGGGCCGGGAACCTTAAGGAGCAGTACGCCGAGTCCGCCTGGCGCACCGTCACGGACACCAAGGGCAAGGTCTTCGCCCTGCCCTGGGACAGCGGACCGTGCGCCCTGTTCTACCGGCGCGACCTCTTCCAACAGGCCGGGATCGACCCGGCGGGCCTGAACACCTGGGACGACTACCTCACCGCCGGAACCACCCTCAAGGCTGCCACCGGCAAGAGGCTGATCACCCTGGACACCAAGCGGGACAGCTTCTTCGCCCTGCTGCTCCAGCAACAGGGCCAGCGCTGGTTCACCGGCGGCAAGGTGGCCGTCGCCACCCCCGCCGCCGAACGCGCGCTCACCCTGATGAAACAGCTCGTCGACCGCGACCTGGTGGACTTCGAGAGCGGCTGGGACGGCCTGGTCTCCGCCACCCACGACGGCAAGAGCGCCACCAACCCCACCGCCGCCTGGTGGGACGGCACCCTCACCACCGACCTGGCCGACCTCGGCGGCAAGTTCGGTGTCGTCCCGCTGCCCGCCTTCACCCCCGGCGGCACCCGCACCTCCAACAGCGGCGGCTCCGCCCTGTGCGTCACCGCGCAGAGCCGCAACCCGGAGACGGCCTGGGCCTTCCTCTCCTTCCTGCTCGCCGACAAGGCCAACCAGGCCTCGATGATGCGGCACGAAGGCCTCTTCCCCGCCTACCTGCCCGCCCTGGACGACCCCTACTTCCAGCAGCCCGCGCCCTACTACGACGGCCAGCCCGCCATGCGGCTGTTCGCCGACCTCACCCGGAGCATCCCCACCGTCGAGTTCACCTCCGAGGACTCCAAGGCCGGCGACATCGTCACCACCGCCGTCAACCAGGTGCTGCACAACGGCGCCGACCCGGGCACCGTGCTGCGCTCCGCCGCCCGCCAGATCGCCACCGCCACCGGCCGCCAAGCGGTCGGGTAGGGGCCGGCCCGATGACCAGTCCTCCGGCGTCCCTGCGCAAACCGGCGGCCGCCGCCCAGGCCGCCCCCGCCCGCCGCAGGCGCTCCCCACGCACCGCCGCCTGGCTGTTCGCCGGGCCCACCACCGCCCTCTTCGTCGCCTTCTTCGCCTACCCGCTCGGCGCCAGCCTCTTCCAGAGCTTCACCGCCCGCCGGGACGGCGCCGACGTCTGGGTCGGCCTGGACCAGTACCGCCGGATGCTCCACGACCCGGCCTTCCTGCACTCCCTGGTCAACACCGGCCTGATCCTCGCCGTCCAGGTGCCCGTGATGATCGGCCTCGCCCTGGTGCTCGCCGTCCTGCTCAACCAGTCCTGGCTGCGCTTCCGGGCCGGCTGGCGGGCGGTCTTCTTCCTGCCCGCCGTCACCACCCTGGTCGCCTACGCCGTGGTCTTCCAGGTCCTGCTGCGCACCGACGGCGGCCTCGCCAACCAGCTCCTCCAGGCCCTCGGCCTCGGCCCCGTCGACTGGCTCAACTCGCCCACCTGGGCCAGGATCTCGCTGATCGGCTCGGTCACCTGGCGGTGGACCGGCTACAACGCCGTGATCCTGCTCGCCGGACTGCACGCCATCGGCCGCGACCAGTACGAGGCCGCCGCCCTGGACGGCGCCGGCGCCGTCCGCACCTACACCGGCGTGATCCTGCCGCAGCTGCGCCCGGTGGTGCTGTTCTGTGTCATCACCTCCACCATCGGCACCCTGCAACTCTTCGACGAGAACTACGTGCTGACCCGCGGCGGCCCCGGCGACGCCACGCTCACCCCGGTGGTCTACCTCTACAAGGTCGGCTTCCAGCAGCTCGACTTCGGCTACGCGGCCGCCATCGCCTGGGTGGTCGTCCTGATCATCGCGGCGATCTCGCTGCTCCAGTTCCGCCTCTACGGAAGGGACCGCCGCCGATGACCGCCACCGTGCCGCTCCGGCGCGGCCGCACCCCGCTGCCCGCCCGGCTCGGGCGCCTCGCCGCCCTCGCCGCCCTCGTCCTCGGCGCCGTGATCAGCCTGGTGCCCTTCGCCTGGATGCTGATCGCCAGCACCCACAGCAGCTCCGAACTGTTCCACTCCCCACCGCCGTTCCTGCCCGGTGGCAACCTGCTGCGCAACCTCGCGCACCTCCAGGAGACCATCGGCTTCGGCCGGGTGCTGCTCAACAGCCTGGGCACCGCCGTCGTCTACACCGCGCTCAGCTCGCTGCTCTCCGCGATGTGCGGCTACGGCCTGGCCAAGTACCGCTTCCGGGGCCGCGGACTGCTGCTCGGCCTGGTGCTGGCGACCATGATGATCCCGCTGCAGGTGCTGCTGGTCCCGCTGTTCCAGATGATGGCCAGCCTCGGCTGGATCGACACCTACCAGGCCGTGATCGTGCCCTTCCTGGCCAACTCCTTCGGCATCCTGCTGATGCGCCAGGGCTTCCTGGACTTCCCCGACGAACTGCTGGAGTCGGCCCGGATCGACGGCTCCGGCGAGCTGCGCACCTTTTACCGGGTCGTCCTGCCGTGCGTGCGGCCGCAGTTGGGCGCACTGGTGATCTTCACCTTCATGGGCCAGTGGAACGGCTTCATCTGGCCGCTGCTGATGCTCAACACCGAGGACAAGTACACCGTGCCGGTGGCGCTCAACACGCTGACCGGACTGACCCACGTCGACTACTCCGGCCTGATGCTCGGCTCCTTCCTGGCCACGCTCCCGCTGATGGTGCTCTTCCTGCTCTTCCAGCGGCAGTTCGTGGCCGGCCTGCTGGGCGGAGCCCTGAAAGGATGACGATGGACCGCCTCACCCGGGTGCCCGGCCTGCTGTACGGCGGGGACTGGAACCCCGAGCAGTGGCCCGAACAGGTGTGGGCCGAGGACGTGAAACTGATGGCCGAGGCCGGGGTCAACCTGGTCACCGTCGGCGTCTTCTCCTGGGCCCGGCTCCAACCCGACGCCGAGAGCTGGGACTTCGGCTGGCTGGACCGCCTGCTCGACCTCGTCCACCGGCACGGCGTCGCCGTCGACCTGGCCACCGCCACCGCCTCCCCGCCCGCCTGGCTGGTACGCGCCCACCCCGAACTGCTGCCCGTCACCGCCGACGGCGTACGGCTGGAGTTCGGCTCCCGCCAGCACTACTGCCCCTCCTCGCCGGCCTACCGGCAGGCCGCCGTCCGGCTCACCCGGGCCCTGGCCGAACGCTACCGCCACCACCCGGCACTCGCCCTGTGGCACATCCACAACGAGTACGGCGACCACGTCCAGGAGTGCTTCTGCCCCGCCTCGGCCGCCGACTTCCGCCACTGGCTGCGCGAACGCCACGGCGGCATCGAGGAGTTGAACCGATCCTGGGGCACCGCCTTCTGGTCCCAGCACTACAACTCCTTCGAGCAGATCGAACCGCCGCGCACCGCGCCCGGGCCCGTCAACCCCACCCAACTGCTCGACTGGCGCCGGTTCTGCTCGGACGCGCTGCTCGCCCTGCACCACGCCGAGAAGGCCGTCCTGGACGAGGTCTCACCCGGCGTGCCGGTCACCACCAACTTCATGTCGATGCTCAAGGCACTGGACTACTGGGAGTGGAGCCGGCACGAGGACCTCGTCTCCGACGACGCCTACCCCGACCCGGCCGACCCCCGCGCCCACGTCAACGCCGCGATGAACTACGACCTGATGCGCTCGCTCAAGGGCGGCCGGCCCTGGCTGCTGATGGAACAGGCCCCCTCCGCGGTCAGCTGGCGCCCGGTCAACGTGCCCAAACGCCCCGGCCTGCACCGCCTCTGGTCGCTCCAGGCCCTGGCCCGCGGCGCCGACGGCGTCCTGCACTTCCAGTGGCGCGCCTCGGTGGCCGGAGCCGAGAAGTTCCACAGCGCGATGCTCCCGCACCGGGGCACCGCCTCGCGCGGCTGGCAGGACACCCTGCGCCTCGGCACCGACCTGCGCCGCCTCGGCGCGATCGCCGGCAGCCGGCTGCGCGCGCGGGCCGCCGTCCTGCTCGACTGGGACAGCTGGTGGGCGCTCGAACTGGACGACCACCCCTCCGCCCGGATGCGCTGGCTCGACCTGCTCCGCCCCTGGTACGCGGCCCTGTACGAGCGCGGCGTCACCGTCGACTTCCTCCCGCCCGGCGCCGAACCCGACGGCTACCCGCTGCTGCTCGCCCCCAACCTCTACCTGCTCGACACCGCCACCGCCGACCGGCTCACCGCGTACGTGCGGAACGGCGGCCGGCTCGTCTGCGGCCCCTTCAGCGGCATCGTCGACCGGCACGACCACATCCACCCCGGCGGCCACCCCGGCCCGCTGCGCGAACTGCTCGGCATCGTGGTCGACGAGCACTGGCCGATCCCGGACGGCGAGACCACCGGCCTCGCCCTGGACACCACCGGCCCGGTCCCCGACGCCACCGGCCTCGCCCCGGACGCCACCGGCCTCGCCCTGGACGCCGCCGCGCTGCGCGCCGAACGCTGGAGCGAGTGGATCGAGACCGAGGGCGCCGCCGAGACCCTCGCCCGCTACACCTCCGGCCCGCTGGCCGGCCGGCCCGCCGTCACCCGCAACCCCCTGGGCGCCGGCAGCGCCTGGTACCTGAGCGCCCACCTCGGCGCCGACACCGGCCCGGTGCTCGACCTCGCGCTCGCCGAGGCCGGCGTGGGCGCCGAACTGCCCGGCCTGCCGGAGGGGGTCGAGGCCACCCGCCGCCACGCCGCCGACGGCAGCCAGTACCTCTTCCTGCTCAACCACGGCCCCGTCGAACGCCGGGTGCCACTCGACACGCCCGGCACCGGCCTGCTCACCGCCACCGACCTGCTCACCGGCACCGCCCCCGGCGACACCCTCATCCTCGCGCCGCTCGGCGCCGCCGTCCTCCGACTCCCCGCCACCGAGGAGCGCGCATGAACCCGCTGACCCGCCGCCACGTCCTGGCCGGCTCCGCCGCCCTCGCCGCCGGAGCCCTCGCCGGGGCCCCGGCCGCCGCCGCGCCGCCTCCGGACCCGGCAGGCCCCCTGGACCGCTACGCCGACCTCCTCGACCTGCACGGCACCCCCGCCCAGGCCTACCCCGGCGACGCCCGCGGCAACAACCCGATCAACGTCTTCGCCGACCTCGGCGCCTGGCACGCCTACGCCCTGCCCCGCCCCACCGACCCGCAGGGCGGCTTCACCGGCCCGCTGCACCTTGCCCAGGAGTACCCCTGGTGGCTCAGCGACGGCCTGACCCGCCTCGCACTCACCGAACGGGGCCGCCCCCTCGACCTCACCGCCGGCGCCCCCGCGCGCGCCACCTCGCTGCCCGGCCTGCTGAGGCTCACCCACGACCTCGGCGGCGGCCTCGCCCTCACCCTCGAACTGCGCTTCGCCGGCGACCGCACCGCCCTGCTCCGGGCCCGGCTCACCAACACCGGCCCCGCCGTACGGATCCTCGCCGCCGCGTGGACCGGCCGGCTGCTGCGCCCCGCCACCGGACCGCAGCACGACGCACCGCGACTGGCCGCCGCCGAACGCGGCGTGGAGGTGCGCTTCGCGAAGGTCCGGCAGACCTGGGACTACCTCACCGACGGCACCGAGCGCTTCGCCGTCCGCCACGCCCGGCCCGTCCGGGTCGTACTGAGCGCCGACGGCGAGAGCCACCGCACCGAGCTCGCCGAGCCCGTACGGCTGGCACCGGGGGAGAGCCGCGGCCTGGACTGGACCGAGAGCTACACCTTCACCGAGGCCGAGTACGCCCGCGCCGCGCAGGACGCCGACGCCGCGCTGCGCGCCCCCGAGCGGGTCGCGGCCGAGGGCACCGCCCGCTGGCACGGGTACCTGACCCGGGCCACCGAGGGCGTCCCGGCCGCCCGCCGCCGCACCGCCGCCAAGTGCGTGCAGACCCTGGTCACCAACTGGCGCAGCCCGGCCGGCCGGATCCGGCACGACGCCGTCACCCCCACGCTCTCCTACAAGTGGTTCAGCGGCGTCTGGGCCTGGGACACCTGGAAGCAGGCCGTCGGCACCGCCGCCTTCGCCCCCGGCCTCGCCGCCGACCAGATCCGGGCCGTGTTCGACCACCAGGTCCCGCCCGGCTCCGCCGAGCGCCCGCAGGACGCCGGGATGGTCCCGGACTGCGTCTTCTACAACGACCCGACGACCGGCGGCGGCAACTGGAACGAACGCAACTCCAAGCCCCCGCTGGCCTCCTGGGCGGTCTGGGAGGTGTACCGGCGCAGCGGCGACCGGGCCTTCCTGCGCGAGCTGCTGCCCCGGCTGACCGCCTACCAGGACTGGTGGTACCGCACCCGGGACCACCACGGCGAGGGCCTGTGCGAGTACGGCGCCACCGTGGACCCGGCCAACGCCACCGCCCAGGACCGCGTCGAGGCGGCCGCCTGGGAGTCCGGCATGGACAACGCCCCGCGCTTCGACACCGCCGGCGTGGTCCCCAACCGGGACGCGAACGGGACGCTGCTCGGCTGGTCGCTCGACCAGCGCTCGGTCGACCTCAACGCCTACCTCGCCGCCGACCACCGCCACCTGGCGCTGATCGCCGCCGAACTCGGCGACCGGCCCGCCGCCGAACGCCTGCGGGCCCGCGCCGACCGGATCGACACCGCCGTGCGCGACACCATGTACGACCCGGCCGACGGCTGGTTCCACGACACCGACCTGGCCACCGGAGCCCGGCTCACCGACCGGGGCCGCGGCATCGAGGGCGCGATCCCGCTCTGGTCCGGCACCGCCACCGCCGCCCAGGCCCGCACCGTCCGCCGGCTGCTGCTCGACCCGGCGGAGTTCGGCACCGCCATGCCGTTCCCGACGGTCGCCCGCAGCTCGCCCGCCTTCGACCCGGCCGGATACTGGCGCGGCCTGGCCTGGCTCGACCAGACCTACTTCGCGATCGAGGGCCTGCGCCGGTACGGCTGGGAGCAGGACGCCCGGCGCACGGTCGAGCGGCTGCTGGCCACCGCCGCGGGGCTGGCCGGGGACGGCCCGGTCCGGGAGAACTACCACCCGCTGACCGGGGAGGGGCACAGCTCGACCAACTTCAGCTGGTCGGCGGCGCTGCTGCTGCCCCTGCTGCGCGTCTGAGCGGCTTTGGCTCCAAGGCCCCCGACCAGGCATGATCGGGGCATGGTCGAACGAGTCATTGCAGCGTGTGACGGAGCAGCCAAGGGCAACCCCGGTCCGGCGGGCTGGGCGTACGTGGTCGCGGACGCCGCCGGGGCGCCCCAGCGCTGGCAGGCCGGCGCGCTCGGGCACAGCACCAACAACGTGGGCGAGCTGACGGCGCTGCGGGAGCTGCTCGCCTCCACGGACCCGGCGGTGCCGCTGGAGGTGCGGCTGGACAGCACCTACACCCGCGACTCGGTGACCAAGTGGCTCAAGGGCTGGAAGCGCAACGGCTGGAAGACGGCCGCGGGCAAGCCGGTCGCCAACCAGGAGCTGATCCAGGCGATCGACGCCCTGCTGGAGGGCCGGGACGTCACCTTCGTGTACGTGCCGGCCCACCAGGTCGATGGGGACCCGCTCAACGCCATCGCCGACAAGGCCGCCAGCGATGCCGCCCGCACCCAGCAGGACGCCTCCGGCACCGCCGCCGACCTGCCCGTGCCCGACCCGGCCGCCGCCACCAAGGCCCCCAGGGCGCGCGCCGGCCGGCCCGCCGCCGGTGCCGGCACCGGTTCTGGTACCGGCTCTGGCACCGCCGCCAAGCGGAGCGGCGGCTCGCGCACTCTGAACGCCCGCTTCCCCGGCACCTGCCCGTGCAGCCGCCCGTACGCCAAGGGCGACAAGATCACCAAGGTGGGCGGCTCCTGGGGCCACCCGGAGTGCGCCGCCGCCCACGCCTGACCCGGGGACGGGTACGCCGAGCGCAAGCCGACGGATACGCCGACGGATACGCCGACGGATACGCCGTCGGGTACGCCGACGCCGCCGGGTGAGCAGCTCTGCTCACCCGGCGGCGCAGGTCGGTCACCGGTGCCGGCCCGGGACCGGGGTCAGGTATCGGGCCGGGGCGGAGGTCAGACCTTGGACGGGGTGGCCCGCTGGGCGACCCGCTTGATGTCCTCGAAGGACAGGCCCATCTCGTTGTAGGCGCGCGCCATGCTCTCCGGGACGCCGAGGGCGGCGAGCTCCTTGAGCTGGGGGTCGTTCAGCGGCACCGTGGTCGGGACCAGGTCCCCCTCCGAGTCCTCGAGGTCGACGCCGCCCGCGCCGCGCGCGGTGGCCAGGCCCGCGACCGCGCCCACCAGCTGGTCGCCGGTCAGCTTGACGGCGTCGGCCGGGGCCTGGACGTTCGGGGCGGCCTGGTCGAAGGCGAGCTTCACCGGGAACTCGACGCCCGGCTCCACCGTCTCGGCCAGCTGGGCGAGGTCGAAGGTGGCGGAGGAGAAGGCGCCGTTCTTCAGGTAGAGGTCGACGCCGATCCGGCGGTCCGGCACGTCGCTCGGGGCCTGGTCCGGGAAGTCGCCCAACTGCTTGGGGAACTTGGCGGACAGCGGCTTGACGGCCTTGTACATCTCGTCCACCAGCTGCCGGGCCGGGGCACTGACCCAGAGGTGCTCGGCGCCGTCCTTCTTGCCCTTGTCCTCGTACGTGACGGTGCGGCCGAGCGCGTCCTTGATCGAGCCGAGCAGCTGGTCGGTGAACTCCGGGTCGGCGGTGGGCGCGGCGCTCGGGTCGGCCTTCCCGGCGTCGGACTGCTTCGCCTGGTCGGCGAGCGCCTGGAGGTCGAAGGAGACCCACTTGCCGTCCAGCACGTCGCCGAGCGGCTTCAGCTCGGCCGGCAGCCCGTTGCGGAGCCGGTCCACCTCGGACGGGTCCTGGCCGAGCAGCTTCACCAGGCCCTTGGTGTCGGCGTGCAGGTACCCCGTGGCCTCGACCTGGCGGTACTCCAGCAGCGCGGTGCCGCTGCGGTCGGTGAGCCGGTAGGAGACGCGCAGCGACTTGTCCAGCGCCAGGTCGGTGTTCTTGTCGCCCTTGCCGGCGTTCTTGCCGGCGTTCTTGAAGGCCTCGACCTCCTTGAGCGGCTTGTCGGCGGAGACCGCGACCGACACGGAGAGGCCGGAGACCGCCTTCGCGGTCGCCTCGTCCATCTCGTGCTCCCGGGCCGAGCCGACCAGGCCCTTGCCGACGCCGTTCTCGGTGGACCTGGCGAACGCGGCGACCTGCTCGGGAGTGGCGGCGATGGAGAGGGTGAAGCCGGCCGACTTGCCGTCACCGACCTTGTCGAAGGCCTTGGACACCTTCTGCGCGGCGGACAGCTGCTCGACGGTTCCGCAGGCGGTGAGGCCCGCGGCGAGCACGGAGGCGGTGACGGCGACGGGCATCGCCCCGCGGGCGGCCCTGCGGATGGTGGTGTTGATGGCGCGACTCCCCTTGATCGGGCCCGCTCGGTGAAGCGGGCCGGTCCCTCCCCTGCGACGCGCAACGCCACAGTGCCTATACATGTGATCACATTATCGGCAAGAGGTCACCCGGGTTTTTGGCCGGGGCTTTAGACAGATCGGCCAAAACCACGACCAACGGCCGTACCCCGCCCGGTGCGCGCTGGTCTGCCCTGCCCTGCCCTGCTCTGCCCCGCCATCTCCTGTCTTCCCGGCGGCCCGGCGTCGGCTGCTCTGCCGACGGCGAAGTCCGGCCCGCACGGGGCCCGGTCCTCACTACAGTCCGTCCCATGACGACGGTGACCACACGTACGGTCGAGTACCCGGCCGACGGACTCACGATGATCGGGCACCTCGCCCTGCCCGCAGGAACCGGCCGCCGACCGGCCGTCCTGGTCGGCCCCGAGGGGCCGGGCCTGAACGACTTCCAGCGCAGCCTGGCCGACGCCCTCGCCGAACTCGGCTACGTCGCCCTGGCCTTCGACCTCCACGGCGGACACTGGTTCACCGACCCCCAGGAGATGCTGGCCCGGGTGATGCCGCTGCTCGCCGACCCCGACCGGATGCGGGACATCGGCCACGCGGCCCTCGACGTGCTGCGCGCCGAACCCCGGACCGACCCCGAGCGGATCGCCGCCATCGGCTACGGCACCGGAGGCGCGATCGCCGTGGAACTCGGGCGCGCCGGCGTCGACCTGCGGGCGATCGGCACGGTCAACGGCCTGATCACGGGCCGCCCCGGCGAGGCGGCCCGGATCCGCTGCCCCGTCTGGGCCGGCGTCGGGTCGGAGGACCCGATCATGTCCGCCGCCCAGCGGGACGCCTTCACCGCCGAGATGCAGGCCGGCGGCGTCGACTGGCGCCTGGTGGTCTACGGCGGGGCCCAACACGCCTTCCACCACCCGACGATCGACGACCCCCGGCAGACGCTGCTCCCCGGCGTCGCCCACCACCCACGGCATGCCCGGCGCGCCTGGCAGGACGTCCTCGCCCTCCTCGCCGAGTGCCTCCCCACGTCCGGCAACCCGGCGCCGGCACCAGCCGCCGAGCCCCGCTGGGAGGCCTGACCGACCCGCGCCGACCGCCGACCCGCGCCGACCGCCGACCCGCGCGTCCGTCAGGAGGCCGGGCCGGGGGTCGAAGCGGGTGCGGCTGACGACCTGGCAGCCGTAGTGCCGACCCGCGGGCGATCACCCGCTGGCACTTGAGCCTGATCAACAGGACGTCGTCGGAAGGCGCGTCCAGGTGCCCGCCGATGCGGTGTCGGTAGTGCCACCCGTCATCACCAGGAGGGCAGGTCTCCCGGTCCTCGCGGAGAGCGTGGACCGGCGTGGTTCCGCCCTCGATCCACCAGCCGTCGAGCGTGAGAAGGCCGGGTTGCCGCGAGCTACCGTCGGCCGTGCCCGTCAGGGGCCGCGGCGAGGCGGCCGAGCATCGCCATGACGGTGATCCGCGCGTCCTTGTCGTTCGTCACCGCACAGTGGGCATCGACGACTCGCTCGTCCGGTTCCTCGTCGGGGTCGGTCAAGCCCAGGCCGATCAGGTCGACGGCGTACTCACGGCACTGGGAGTAGCCCGCAGCGGCGGTCATCGCTTCGACGTGGTCGATCCCGCCGGGATCCGTGGCCCGCAGCCGTGCCGGGGTGGGGAGCGGGCCCTCCGTCTCCTCGACCCACGCCGAGACGGCCTCTCGGGAGCAGCCCTGCTCCAGCTTCGAATCGCTTGCCGCGGTGAGCGCCAGGTGGATGATGAGCGACCCGAACCAGGCGGTGGCCTCGGCCGGAGGCGTTTCCGTGCCCGCCGGCGGCATCACGGCCCGGTACAGCCCGGCCAGGTCCCCGGTGTGCGCGGCGGCGATGACCGCCTTCACCGCGCCGCCGAGGGCGGCCTGATCGATCGTCATGTCGGTCAACCTCTCCAGAGTTGGCAGCCGCCAACCTATCGCTCCGGAGCGGAGCGCGCCTCCGTCACGAGCGGCCCGGAGGCGTCTGGCCGCAGGTCGGACCGATTTCCTGCCCCCGTTGTCCGACCACGGCGGAACGCGTTCCGGGAACCGCCCACTTCTGGCCGGATCTGCGCGGGCCCGTCGGGCGACAAGGCCGCCACGACGTTCTCCACACGGCGACTTGGACGACGAGCGCGGGGCAGGGATCCACGGTCGGAGTCGGATCGACGTCGGATCCGGCACCGACCGTGGATTCGCAGGCCGGCACGGAGATCCTCTGTGCCGCACGCCTGCCGGGTGGGCCCCGGCGGAGTCGCCGCACGGAGTGTGAGCTGCCGGGCCGTGCGACCGCGTCGGAAGCGGCTCAGATGACCAGGACTCGGCGCCCGCGCGTGTGACCGGCGTGGCTGTCGATGTGGGCTGCCGCGGCCTCGGCGAGCGGGTACGACTTCTCGACCGGGATGCGGAGCTCGCCCCGCGAGATGAGGTCGACGGCTGTGGCGAGCGCGTCCGGCACGCTCCGCTGCGCCGCGAGATCCACGCCTTGGTGCGGCATTGCACGGCCGACGGCGTCGCCCCGATCTGGCGCATGATCGACGAGTCGCCCGCCCTGCGGGAGTACGAGCAGTCGATGCGGCTGCGCCACGCGGAGTCGTTGGCGGCGGTCCTCCTCGCCGCCCCCGACCTGCCGCAGAGCGCGACGGCCTGCCGCGCGGTCGCGAGGTTCGTGGTCGACGCCTATTCGGTGGCCCGAGAGTCGGCCGATCTGCAGGCCGCGGTGGACGAGATCTTCCACATGATCGAGGCGGCCTGGAAGGCCACCTGACCGACCAGCCGGGGCCACCCCCCGTACGGGCGGAGCACAGCCGTCGTGGTCGTTTCGCGCGGTCCCGGCCCGACCACCCGTCGGACGGCCGGAGGTCCCGAATTTCCCGTACACCCCGGCTTGTACGCTTGCTCGCCTGGAAGGTCCGCGGTTCCTGGTAGGAGGTCCGGTGCGCGTCCGTCGGTGGATATGTGGGGTCGCGGGAGCAGTCGCGCTGAGCAGCCCGACGGTCGCCCATGCCCGCGGCGGGGGCGGCGGTCACGGGTTCGGGGGCGGCGGAGGCGGCGGTGGCAGCCATGGCGGTGGTGGCGGCTTCCACGGGTCGACCGGCGGCGGCTTCGGAACCGGTTTCGTGGCCGGTAGCGGTGGGCTCGTCGCCCTGCTGGTGATCGTGGCCGTGGTCCTGCTGATCCTGTGGCTCAGATCCCGGCGCCGCAAGGCGGCGATGGCGGGCGAGCTGAACACGGTCTCGGACCGCACCGCGCACCGCGCGGACGCACAGGCCCGCGAGCGCTCCGCCCAGGTCTCCGCCCGGGTCGATGCCATCGCCGACACCGACGCGACCTTCGACCGCGCGGCGCTCGAGCGCCGCGCCGTGTGGCTGTACGAGACCGCCCAGCGGGCCTGGACCGGCCACGACCACGCCACGCTGCGGCAGATCCTGTCCCCGGTGCTGTACGGCAAGTGGGCCGAGGAACTGCGCGACTACGAGTCGCGCGGCGAGGTCAACGTCGTGGAGATCGTCGAGGGTCCGGTGGTCGAGCTGGTCGACGTCGCCAACCGGGCCGGTGAGGTGAACGACACCGTCACCTTCCGGATCACCGCGACGCTCCGTGACTACGTTCGCGGCGGAGACGGCGGGCAGGCCGTGCGCAAGGACGGCTCGACGCGCCCGGTCGAGTACTGGACGCTGCGCAAGAGCGCGGCCGGCGAATGGATCGTTTCCTCGCTCGAACAGGCCGCCGAGGGCGCGCACCACCTGAGCAACGCCATCGAGACCGACGGCTGGGACCAGAAGGAGGTCGCCCGGGACGCGGTCCTCGAGGTCGCGCACAAGAGCACGGTCACCGGGGCGAGCGACGTCCTCTCCCTCACCAACATCTCGTGGAGCACGGACGCCGACACCGCGGCGGGCGATCTGAGCGTCCTCGACGGCCGGTTCGACAGGGCGGTTCTCGAGGTCGCCGTCGAGCGGTTCCTCGAGGAGTGGATCATGAACGACGGCAGCCTCGACTTCACCCCCGTCCGCACGCCCCGCCGGACCGTCCTGCGCCAGGCCGCCGTCACGTCGGTCACGGTGCGCTCGCTGGTCTCACGCGACCCGGTCGTCTTCCGCGTCGCGGTCGACGCGCAGGGCGTCTACTACGAAGTCGACCGCCGCACCGAACAGGTACTCCGCGGCGACCCGCGCAAGCGCAGGCCGCTCGCCTTCACCTTCGACCTGCGGCTGGACGACACCTCCACCAAGGCCTGGACCGTGATCGCCACCGACACGCGATAACCACACCTCCCCACCACCAGGACCACCTCCCGCGCCGACGACCCACCCCCACCCCGACCTACGGGCCACCCCCCGCACGGGCAAGGCGCACCCCTTCCCGACCTGCGCCGCAGCAACGCCTTTGCCGTTTCCTACGGATGCTTGACCTCGGGAGGGCTCTGGGACAGCTGCGTCTCGTCATGGCGGGCCTGTATGCGAGCGATGACGCGCTCCCGTCCCAGCCTCTTCGCCTGGCGGAGCTTGGCTTCGGCGACAAGCAAGGGAGCCCAGAACAACCAGCCCCACAGGCTGAAGTCCAGCACTCCACTCCACACCAGCGCCTTGTTCGTGCCGAACGATGCCGCGAACGTCAGCACGTACGCTTCGACCCGGTGTGCGAGAAGCAGGCGCAGTGGTGCGTTCCGGGCCCCCTGCAACAGCTCGACCGCCGCGGCGAGTTCAGCGGCCTGGAGGTCTTCGCCCGTGTCCTCACCGGACTCGCCACGAGCGGCTCGCTGCAGCGCGTCGGTCACCAGCACGCTCTGCGCCGCCCTGGCCGTCTGCTGAGCCTGCCCTTGAACAGCGGCCGCCTTCAGGTCGTCCCAATAGCCCCGTCCGGCCCAGCCCGTCGCATCGTCGACCTGCCGGCGCTCGGCCGACCCGGGCGGGGCCAGCTCTTCGATCCTGTCCCGCAGAGCCGCAGCACGGCGCGCCCGCCCCGGGTATTCGAAGGAGTCCGATCGAAGGCACAGCTCCAGGTACGACACCAGGAGTCCGAGGTCATCTGCTGCCAGCGCGAGGCCATCGCGATATGCGGCCTCGGCCTCGCGGTCATGGTCGTCCTCGTCTTCTGCGGCATGTGCCTGTCCGAGCCAGCGGAAGAGGACCGGATCGGGTCCGCATTCCTTGAGCCCCGCCTGTGCCGCAGCTCTCACAGCCTCATAGCCACCCACGGCGAAGAGCTCCGAGCATCTCTCCAGGTACTGCTGCCGTTCCACGTTCCCACCCCAGCCGTCCGAAGCCATCACCTTCTGATGTGATCGGTAGGCTACTCGTCGCCGACAGGGCTACTCGACGCGGAGACCGCCCGGAGCGCTCTCCGGTGGCGTCGGCGGTCACCGGCCGGGCCGGGCGGGGTGATCACGCATGGGGCAGGTGGTGGGGCGGTCCGCAGGGTGGGGATCCCCAAGGGATGGAGAGGGAGATGGCGGGTAGTCAGATAGCGCACACCGTGGTGTCCGGCCTGCTGGCGGACGGTGAGCCACCGCCTCCAGGGGAGAACCCCGGCGGGGACGGGCTGGTAGGGCTGATCATCACGGTGATGGAGTGGGTGGGCCGGCCCGCCGGCATGGTAGTGCTGGGAGTGCTGGCCTTCCTCGCCGGGGGCGCGTGGATGTGGGGCCGGGTGCCGAAGGCCGTTGGACAGGAGAGGCGCCGGGTCCGCTAGAACTCGTTGTAGCCCCGTGCGTCCATTGCCCGCTCCAGGAATCGTTCGGACAACTTGTCCACCACGTTTCCGGTGAACGGGTCGAAGGAGGCGAGGAGAATCTCCGGCAGGTTGCCGAGGACCTGGTGATCGGTGGCCATGATGTGCAGGTGGATTTGATTCGCGAAAGGACCCCGCGGCGCGGGGTCTATGGAGAATCTCGCCTGGAAGTGGTGCGGATCCTGCTGCGCCCACTGAAGGATCCGGTTCTCCCACGGGATCATCGCCGAGTTCGCGGCGTAGACGCCCGCCACGAGGTTGCCGCCCTCGGTCCGTCCGCCCAGCTGCGCGCCCCGGATGTGCAGCCACTCCCAGTTGCTCGTCAGCGGAAGGCTGGCGTTGAGGAACTTATTGGTGTACGCGGCTGCGGCCAGCGCGTTCCAGTTCCCCATCGCGGAGTCCTGGCCGTTGCCGCGGTCCACGGCCGCGATGTTCGTTCCAAGGATCCAGCCGGTCGACTCCGTCGGGCGCGTCAGGGCGCTGAACTGCCGGTGGAGGTCCTCGGCCTGGGGGCTGTTCGGGTCGATGGCAGCGAACTGCTCGTCCGACCATGTGACGTTGCCGGTCCGGACGCGGTGCGACTGCGCGTTTCGGACTTGTTCGACCAGTGAGGCGTAGAAGAGCTGCTCGCCGCCGGGAGCGGTGTAGTTGTAGTGGTTTGGTGTTTCGTTCGACATCACGCCCACGAAATGCTGATACCGGCTCTCGGTCGCGAACTGCTGGAATTGGACGTTCTCGTAGCTCCCTTGTTCCGCCGGCGGGATGCCGAGTATTTCGAACGACCTCTCCCGGCTCAGCCCGAAACTGAACATGATGCCGTTGGGGTCCGGCAGCCGTGACCCGCCTCCGGTTTGGTAGAGCTGCGGTCCGGTACGGAGAGCGGAACCGAGGAGCCCTCGGTAGGCGCGGCCCATTTCCGCTGGTTCCAGGATGTTCAGCTGCTGTTGTTGAGTGTCGTAGGCGTAGAAGGCCCCGAGCAGCGCGGCGTTCCCGGTCTGGCGGTAGGTCTCCAGTTTGTTGAAATCGACGTAGATCGCGCCCAGGTCCGGTTGGAGGCTGAGGAAGGCGTACGAGCTGTCCGGATCACCTTCGTTCTTGTAGATGCGCCTGTCGTGGTTATCCAGATACATCGCCCGCTGGATCGCGGCGCCGGGTCCAGCGGGCTCCAGGTCGGCCCTCGGCTGGTCTGTCGGTTCGGTGGTCATAAGTCGGGCCGGCGCCGGCCCGGCGAGTGCATGGGTAGCGTTCGCCTCGGCCTCGCGCTCGAACCGGTCGGAGGGGTCCGAGACGCGCGGTCCGTCGCCGTTGTCGGTGCCGGCGATGGGGCCCTGGCGCTGCTGGATGACGTGGGTGAGCTCGTGGGCGAGGGTGTGCCGGTCGTGGCCGCCGTCGCCGATGACGACGTGGCTGCCGCTGGTGTAGGCACGGGCGCCCAACTCGGCGGCGGACCTCCGGGCGGCGCTGTCGTCGTGAACCCGTACGTCGGAGAAGTCCGCGCCGAGGCGGGACTCCATGTCGGCCCGAGTGGCGCTGTTGAGGGGGCGGCCGCCTGAACGCAGGACGTCCGGCACGGCGGTGCGCTGCACAGCCGGGCCTCCTGGTTGCGGGTGCCCGTGGCCGGCACCGTGCCGGTGCGGCGCCTCGAGGTGCCCGGTCCGACGCAGGAGCCGCACCACGGCCGCGTTGCCCGCGCTCCTTTGCAGAGCGAGCAGACCCTGCGCGCCCAACAGTGGCCCTGCGGCGGGCCTTTCGCTGTGGGAGGTGGGCTGCTTCGGGTGGTCCGCAACCCTCTGCTGGTCATGGTCCTGCGCTCGCACGGGTGCTCCCGTAGTCGTGAGGCGGATCCGTGCCAAGCAAGCCACGGCCTTCTTCCGATCACACTCGCTGGGGCCACTGTGTGCCACGGTATGAACGGAACCATGCCCTTTCGGGTATAGAACTCTGCCCAATACGACGTGGGGAAGCCGAACTGGGGGCACAGCCGGGTACTGTGCGGCGTCGGCGAGGGCCGGGCGTGGCGGGGGAAGCGAGTAGGACGGTAGTAGGCGATGAGTGATGGCGGGCCTACTGGCCGGTGCCGGCACTGTCCTGCGGGTGGTAGAGCTCCTGGGCGCGAGCCAGGTTGATGGGCCCGTCCTGGTGCAGGTGCAGGAAGAAGCCCAGTTGCCACGCCTGCGTACGGCTGGCCTGGCGGTTGGTAGGAGTCGCCCAGGGCGGGTAGACGCGAAAGGCTCGCTTCCCACCTGAACCGTTCGCCGATACGACGCCGTGCCGGCGGAGCGTGTCCATGGGAAAGACGAACTGGCCGAAGTTGTGATCGTCGCGGGTGCTGATGACGAAGAGGTCGACGGGGTCTGTGGCATCGAAGGGCTGGATGGGCCCGGCCGGGGACCTCTTCCAGACGGTGACGAACTGGCCGGCCTTGGTGGGGGTCGTCCTGGCGGCGCGAAACCGAACGGCGAGGCCGTTGAGGGTGAACTCGTAGGCGGCGTACTCGGCGCTCTCGGCTTCGGGGACTGGCCGAGAGCAGGCAAATCCGCAGCGGTCGTAGACGAGCGCCTTCGCCGCGATGAGGTCTCCGTAGACCTGGGCGGTGCCCAGCCAAGGGTCCGGGTAGAGATCGGCCGAGTGGTCGCGGTTCGTTGCCATATGTCCACTCTGTCATGCCGCCCCAGCCGTCGGAGGACCCTGCCCCGCTCACCACGACTCGCGGCCGAGCCGGGGCACCTCCACGTTGGTGGAGCGGACTTGACCACGGGCCACCGCGTCGGGTTTCGGCTCGTCAGCCGTCGCCGAGCACCGTGTGTGTGCGTGTCGGGTGGCGGGTGCTCGGCGACGGCTGGGGTTGTCGATCAGTCGATGCCTTCGATGATGCGGAAGTCGCGCTGGAAGCCGTCGGGGAGGGCCGTCAGCGCTTTCTGGTAGGCCTCGCTCTCGTAGGCGGCGACCGCCTGTTCGAGGCTGTCGAACTCGATCAGGACGGCGCGGTGCGTGGTTCCGGCCTCGCGGGCGACGACTCGGGTGCCGCGGGACAGGAGGCGCCCGCCCGCGGCGCGGACGGCCTGGCCTGCCAGCTGGTCGTAGGCGGTCAGCTTCTCGAGGTCGGTGGTGGCGGGGTAGACACTGACCCAGTAGCCCTTGGCCATGGGAAACCTCCTGAGTTCGGCCGGACATGTCCGGCGTCGAATGGGTGCTCGGATCGATCGATGCCTCGATCCTTGCCGTTCGGGTCGGCCCCGGCCATGGCGGGAAGGTCAGTCTTCGATACATTCGCGCCATGTCCGTTCACCATGCCGCCCCTGGTGCGTCCGGATCCCGTGATGTGGCCGGTCGTGCCGCCGAAGCGGATCGCGTGGTACGTCCCGAACCGCGGCCCGGCGTCCACAAGGTGGTCGTCCTGGTGCTCGACGGGATCTATCCCTTCGAACTGGGCATACCTCAGCACGTCCTGGGCGCCGCCGGTGGCCGCTACGAGGTGGTGACCGCGGGCGTGGACGGGAAGCCGGTGCGCACCGTCGCGGACCTGACGGTCACCCCCGGGCACGGGCCCGAGGTGCTGGCCGAGGCGGACACCGTGATCGTCCCCGGGTACGCGATACCCCGGGGATCGGCCGCCACGACGAACGCGAAGGCCCTGGATGCGCTTTCCGGTCTGCGGCCCGGCACCCGGCTGGTGTCGATCTGCAGCGGTGCCTTCCTGCTGGCCGGTGCCGGTCTCCTCGACGGGCGTCGGGCCACCACCCACTGGGCGCTCGGCGACCGCTTCCGGGAGCAGTTCCCCCGGGTCGAGCTCGACGCCGGCGTTCTCTTCGTCGACCACGGTGACGTGTTGACCTCGGCGGGGGCGGCCAGCGGCTTCGACGTCTGCCTGCACCTGCTGCGCCAGGACCACGGCATCGAGGTCGCCAACCAGGCCGCCCGCTTCTGCGTCATGCCGCCGTACCGGGACGGTGGGCAGGCCCAGTACATCGAGCGGCCACTGCCGCCGACGGGCGCGACCGGCACCGGGCCGACCCGTGACTGGGCCCTGCTGCGGCTCGAACTTCCGCTGACGCTGGATGAGTTGGCCGAGCACGCGGCGATGAGCACCCGTACCTTCGCCCGGCGCTTCAAGGAGGAGACCGGTCTGAGCCCCGGCCGGTGGCTGACCTCGCAGCGGGTGCGGCGGGCCCGGCACCTGCTGGAGTCCAGCGATCTGCCGGTGGAACGTGTCGCCCACGAGGTCGGGTTCGCCACCGCCACCTCGTTGCGGCGGCACCTCGCGGCGGAGGCGGGAGTCGCGCCGTCGGCGTACCGCCGCACCTTCCGTGCCCCGGATCCGGCCGCCGGCGGTGCGGGCTCCGGTCCCTCCTGTAGCTTGTCGCGGAAGGTCGGGTGACAGTGGCCCGGTGTCCGTTCCGACCTGCGGGCCACCCCACCCACGACGGCCCGCACCGGACCTTCCGCGACGAGCTTCACCCCTTGGAGGAGCCCGAGTTGGCGCCGCGGACGAAGTGGCGCTGGAAGCAGAAGAACAGCACGGCCACCGGGACGGTGGAGACGAGGGCCGCCGCCAGTTTGAGCGGGTACTGGGTGCCGGAGCCGAGGCCGCCGGCGACGAAGTGGGCGAGGCCGGTGGTGAGGGTGTCGTGGTCGCTGGACTGGGTGGAGACGAGGAAGTGGGTGAACTCGTTCCAGGAGCCCTGGAAGGAGAGCACCGTGAGGGTGATCAGCGAGGGCCGGGACATGGGCAGCACGACGGACCAGAAGATCCGGAAGGTTCCGGCGCCGTCGATCCGCGCGGCCTCCTCGATCTCGCGCGGCACCGACTCGAAGAACTGCTTCATGATGAAGATCCCGGCGGCGTCGACCAGCAGGGGCAGGACCATTCCGCTGTAGGTGTCGAACATGCCGAAGCTCTTCAGCACCAGGAACTTCGGGATCAGCAGCACCACGCCGGGCACGGCCATCACGGCCAGGACGAAGGCGAAGAGCAGCCGGCGGCCGGGGAACCTGATCCGGGCCAGCGCGTAGCCCGCCATCGAGTCGAACAGCACCCGGCCGGCCGTGACCAGGACGGTCACCACCACGCTGTTGCCCAGCCAGCGCAGGAACGGGACGTTCTCCACGCCGTCGGCCAGGCCGAACAGCCGCCGGTAGGAGGCGAGGGTGCCGCCGTCCGGCAGCAGGGACATCGGGTGGGCGGCCGCGTCCGGGTCGGTCTTGACGCTGTTCACCAGCTGCAGCAGGAACGGCAGCAGGTAGAGCAGCGCGAAGCCGGCCAGCGCCGCGTAGCCGAGGTACCGCAGCGGTCGGGGGAAGCGGCCGAGGACCGGCCGCTCCTCGGCCCGCGGGCCGGCAGCACGCGGGGCATCGGTACCCGGGGCATCGGCACGCGGGGTGTCAGTGCGCGGCACGGCGGGCTCCCTTCCGGCCGCCTCGCGGCTTGCCGTCCCGTTCCCGCAGCACCCACCGCTGGGCGGCGGTGAGCAGCAGGATCAGGCCGAGCAGGACGAACGCGATGGCGGCGCCCTGCCCGTAGTCGGCGTTGTCGAAGCCGGCCGAGTAGGACAGGTAGGCGGGGGTGAGGGTGGTGTTGCCGGGGGCGCCCTTGCCCATCACGTAGATCTGGTCGAAGACCTGCCAGGTGGAGATCAGCCCGAGGGTGAGGACCAGGAACAGGACGGGCCGCAGCGCGGGCAGGGTGACGTAGCGCAGCAGTTGGCGGCGGTTGACGCCGTCCAGGGCGGCGGCTTCCTCCAGTTCGCGCGGGATGTCCTGGAGGGCGGCGAGGAAGATCAGCATGAAGGTGCCGGAGGTGGTCCAGACCGCCATCAGGATCAGGGTGCACATGGCGACGGAGGGGCCGGCGAACCACTCGGACCACGAGAGTCCGAGCGGCCCGCCCGGGCCGGGGGCGGGCTGGTCGACGCCGAGCCGGCCGAGGACCAGCCAGACCAGTCCGCGTGGGTCGGCGAACCAGTTCGGCCCCTGGACGCCGAGCCGGCCGAGTATCCGGTTGACGGCGCCGCTGCCCTGGAAGAGGAACAGGAAGACCGTGGAGACGGCGATCGAGCTGGTGACGGACGGGAAGTAGAACACCGTGCGCAGGGCGCCGCGGCCGCGCAGCAGCCGCTGGTTGACGGTGATGGCGAGGACGAGGGCCAGCGCCGTCTGGAGCGGGACGGTCAGCAGGACGTAGTAGAGGGTGTTGCGCATCGAGGTGGCGAAGAGCGTGCGGTCCAGGCCGTCCTCGGCGAACAGCCGCCGGTAGTTGTCCAGGCCGACGAAGTCCGCGCTGCCGCTGAAGGGGTCGGACTGCCCGTCCCAGTGCAGCAGGCTGACCCACAGGGCCATCGCGATGGGCAGGACCAGGAAGAGGCCGAGGACGAGGACCATGGGGCCGGTGAACAGCCAGCCCCAGGCCCCTTCGCGCAGGCCGCGCCCGGTGCGGGTGCGGGTGGTGAGTGTGCGGGTGGCCCGTATGGCCCGTATGGTGCCCATGGTGCGCCTACCTGGCATTCTTCAGGGCCTGCTCGCCGTTGCGCTGGAGGGTGCCCAGGATGGTGGCCGGGTCCCCGGTCCTCAGCGACTGGAGGTCGGTGTTGAACTGGGTGAGGACCTGGTTGAAGCCGGCGATGGTGACCGGCGGCTGGGAGGTGGCGACGCCGTCCACCCACGCCTTGGAGTCCGGGTACTGCTGGGCGTACGTGGCGAGCGCGCTGGTGCGCGAGGGCATGACGCCGAAGGCCTTGGAGAACTCCAGCTGCTGCTCGGCGGAGGTGAGGTGCTTGACGAGGTCGACTCCGGCGGCCTGGTGGGTGCTCCTGGCGGCGATGCCCCAGCAGTTGCTGAAGGCGAGGGTGCCGGGGCCGGCCGGGCCGGCGGGCAGCGGGAGCACCTTGTAGCCGACGTCCGGGTAGTCCTTGGCCATCGCGCCCTTCAGCCAGTTGCCCTCGATGGTCATCGCGGCCCTGCCCTTGCCGAGCGCCTCGCCGCCCCAGCCGGCGTCCACCTCGGCGACGTACTTGGCGGACCCGGCCTTCATCATGGTCTGGAGGTACTCCAGGGCCTGCTTGTTGGCCGGGTTGTCGGCGGTCATCGCGTTCTGCTCGGGGTTGGTGATCCAGCCGCCGGCCTCCTTCATCAGGGCGCCCAGCCGCTGGTAGTCGGGGGCGGTGACCAGGCCGGTGACGCCGTCTTTGGTGAGCTTGGCGGCGTCGTCGGAGAGCTGCTGCCAGGTGGTGGGGTAGTCGGCCTCGGTGAGGCCGGCCTGCTGCCACATGGCGGTGTTGATCGCCAGGCCCAGGGTGGAGCTGTCCTTGGGCAGGCAGGTGAGCTTGCCGTCGTGGCTGAAGGCCCTGCGCAGCTGCTCGGAGAAGTCCGCGGCGTCCGGGACCAGGTCCCCGTACGCGTAGAGGGAGCCGCCCTTGGCGTAGTTGGCGAACTGGTCGGAGTTGACGTAGAAGAGGTCCGGCGGGTTGCCGCCGGCGAAGGCCTGGCCGAGCTGCTGGTTGATGTTGCTCGCGATCTGCACGGTGACGGTGTTTCCGGTCTTCTGCGCCCAGGCGGCGGTGGCCGCCTTGACCGCCGCGGTCTCGGCCTCGCCGGAGGTGGCGATCAGCACCGTCAGGTCCTGCTTGCCGCCGGAGGCCTGCTTGGCCGTCGAGTCGCCGAAGCCGCCGGAGGAGGAGCAGCCGGTGACGGCGCCGAGGGCGACGGCCGCGCAGACGGCGGCCGCGGCGAGGGTGCGGGAGGTGGCCATGCGGATCTCCTTGCGAGGGTTGGTGCGGTGGGCGCAGATGGCTCGGGGGAGTGGCGTCACACGCTTTCGCGGAGCACCAACTCGGGTTTCAGGAGGACGTGTTCGGTCGGCCGCCGGCGGTCGCCGAGGCGTTCCAGCAGCAGCCGCATGCAGGCGCGGCCGACGGCGTCGAGCGGCTGGGAGAGGCTGGACAGCGAGGGGTGCAGGAGCGGGGCGATCGGGGAGTCGTCGAAGCCGATGACGGCGGCGTCCGGCCCCGGGGTGCGCCCGGCCCGGCGCAGCGCCTGGTACCAGCCGAGGGCGAGGGTGTCGCTGGCGGCGACGACGGCGGTGGCGCCGGCGGCGAGGAGCCGCTCGGCGGCCTCGGTGGCGTGTGCGGGGTCGTCGGGGCTCTCGGCCCGGCGGCCCCGGGTGGTCAGTCCGAGCTCGCGCATCGTGCTCTGCCAGCCGCGGGCGCGGTCGTCGCCGACGCCGGAGCCCTTGGGCCAGCCGAGGAAACCGATCTTGCGGTGGCCGAGCCCGGCCAGGTGCCGGACGGCGGCCGACGTCCCGGCGGCGCCGTCGACGTCGACCCAGTCGCCGACGTCCCGGCCGGTCCAGGTGCGGCCGAAGGCGACGTAGGGGACGCCCTGTTCGTGCAGCCAGCCCTGGCGGCGGTCGCCGCGGTCGGTGCCGCTGAGCACGAAGCCGTCCGCGCCGTGTTCGTCGAGCAGTTGGCGGTAGCTGGTGAGTTCGTCGTCCCCGGGGGCGACGGCGAACAGCACCACCCGGTAGCCGGCCCGGTCGGCGGCCTCGGAGAGCGAGTGCAGGAACTGGTCGAGGACGGGGGTGGGGACGCCGGTGCTGCTGGAGCGGAGGCCGTAGCCGATCAGTCGGCTGGCCCTGGTCTTCAGCGCCTGGGCGGCCCGGTGGGGCCGGTAGCCGAGTTCGTCGATGGCGCGCCGGACCCGTTCCAGGGTCTGCGGGCGCAGCAGGTCGGGCGAGTTGAGCGCGTTGGACACCGTCTGACGGCCCACGCCGGCCCGGGCGGCGACCATTTCGAGGGTCACGGCGGACCCTGCCCGGGGCCGGGGCGATGAGTGTGCATTCATGACGGCGATCCTAGGTTCTGTCCTCGTCGACCAGGTGTTGGAGCGTTCCAATCGGGGGTTCCATCATCCCCACCAGCGGGGTTAATGTCTTGGAACGCTCCAACGGCAGAAAGGTTGCGCCCGGGTGGAAGCAACTGTCAAGCCCCCAGCAGAGGATGAAGACACCATGTCAGCGACAGAGCTGCAGCCGTTCCTCCACGACACCCGGCTCTCCGTGGCCGCCCCGAGCTTCTGCGCCTCGCGCCCAGACGGCCGGATCGGCGAAGGCGCGGACGGATTCTTCCACGGGGACCGGCGGATCCTCTCCCGCCTGGAGGCCATCGTCGCCGGCATCCCCGACGCGCACGTCGCCACCGCCGAAGCCCCGGACGGCACCACCACCTTCGTCACCGTGCTGCGCGGCCTCGCCGAGGCCACCGCCGACCCCGCCGTCACCCTGGAGCGCCGCCGCGAACTGCGGCCCGGCCGCCTCGTCGAACACCTCACCGTCCGCAACGCCGGCGACCTCACCGCCCGGCTGCGCCTGGACCTGCGCGCCGAGAGCGACTTCGCCGCCATGGACGCCGTCAAGGCCGGCCGCACCGGCACCCCCCGCACCCCCGGCGCCGAACCCGACGGGCTGCGCTGGAACGACGGCCCGCTCACCGCCGTCCTCGCCCTCGACCCGGCCCCCGACCACCTCGACGCCGCCACCGGCACCCTCGGCTACGACCTGGAACTCGCCCCCGGCCAGGCCTGGCAGGCCGTCCTGGAGTGCACCGCCGAACACCGCGAGGGCGACCTCTTCCCAGCCCCGCCCGCCGACGCCGCCCCCTGGCGCACCCCCGCCGTCACCGGCCGCGACCACGACCTCGGCCACTGGCTCGCCCGCTCCCACCAGGACCTGCGCGGCCTGCTGCTCACCGACCCGCTCAGCCCCGCCGACACCTTCCTCGGCGCCGGCGCGCCCTGGTTCCTCACCCTGTTCGGCCGCGACTCGCTCTGGGCGGCCCGGATGCTGCTCCCGCTCGGCACCGAGCTCGCCGCCGGCACCCTGCGCACCCTCGCCCGCCGCCAGGGCCGCACCACCGACCCGGCCACCGAGGAGCAGCCCGGCAAGATCCTCCACGAGGTCCGCCGCGCCGAACAGCACCTCGACACCGGATCCCACCTGCCGCCCCGCTACTTCGGCACCGCCGACGCCACCCCGCTCTGGCTCGTCCTGCTGCACGACGCCTGGCGCTGGGGCCTGCCCGCCGACCGGGTCGAGGAGCTCCTCCCGCACGCCGAGGCCGCCCTCGGCTGGCTGGAACGGTACGCCGACGCCGACGGCGACGGCTTCCTGGAGTACCTGGACAGCACCGGCCGCGGCCTGTCCAACCAGGGCTGGAAGGACTCCTCCGACAGCATCCGGTTCCGCGACGGCCGGATCGCCGACGCCCCGATCGCCCTCAGCGAGGTCCAGGCGTACGCCCACGAGGCCGCGCTCGCCGCGGCCGAGCTGCTGGAGGCCTTCGACCGCCCCGGCGCCGAGCACTGGCGGGAGTGGGCCGAGCGGCTGCGCGAACGCTTCCGGGCCCACTTCTGGACCGAGGACGAGGACGGCCGCTACCCGGTGGTGGCCCTCGACGGCGCCAAGCGGAGGGTGGACTCGATCGCCTCCAACATGGGCCACCTGCTCGGCACCGGGCTGCTGGACGCCGAGGAGAGCGCACTCGTGGCCCGCCGGCTCACCGGCCCCGGCATGGCGAGCGGCTTCGGGCTGCGCACCCTGGACGCGACCGCCGCCGGCTTCAACCCGCTCGGCTACCACACGGGTTCGGTATGGCCGCACGACAGCGCCATCGCCGTCCACGGCCTCGCCCGGGCCGGGCTGCACGAGGCGGCCGCCCCGCTGGCCGCCGGGCTGGTGCGGGCCGCCGCGGCCTTCGACCACCGTCTGCCCGAACTGTTCGGCGGCCACCCGCGCGAGCACTACGCCCGGCCCGTTCCGTACCCGGCGTCCTGCCGGCCGCAGGCCTGGTCCGCGGCCTCCGCCGTCACCGTCCTCCAGTCGGTGCTCGGCCTGGCGGCGGACGCGCCGGGCCGCCGGCTGACGGTCCGGGCCCGGGTGCCCGCCGGGTACGAGTCGCTGCGGTTCGACGGGCTGACCGTGGCCGGACTGCCGATCGGGGTGACGACCGACCACACGGGCCGGGTCGAGCTGCGGGCGCCGGAGGGGTTCACCGTCACGGTGGCCGACTGACCGGCACCGTACGTCCGGTGATCAGCCGTCAGCAGGTCCGGACGCACGTCGGCCCCGACTCCCACCCGGGAGCCGGGGCCGATCCGACGCGGCGGCGGCCGGTGCTACCGCATCACGGAGACGATGACGACGACCAGCGGAAGCGTGACGAGGCCGAGCCCCAGCCCGACCGCCACGGGCGTCACCCGGTCGCGGAACCGCCGCCGCGGCAGGACACGCTGCTCCGGCGGCGTGCTGTACTCCCACCAGTTGACGACCCGGCGGTAGTCCGTGTCGAAGCCCTTGTTGGGGAACCTCGTGCTGGAGCCGAGGCCCGGCAGCGAGCGGCGCCGGCCGGAGGCGAGGTGGATCCGGGCCGAACGCGTGCTCATGCCGTTGCCGTTGAACTCCCGGACGTCCAGCCAGCGCACCTCCTCCCAGGCGTAGGTGCGGCCGCCGCCGATGCCCCAGCAGACGGTGATGCCGTCGGCGCCGACCCGGCTCCAGGATCGGAGCGTCAGGATCCAGGCCGGGACGGCGACCAGGACGGTCGCGGCTGTCAACAGGCCGGTGCCGAGGGCGCCGAGCTCCCGGAAACCGAGGACGGCGAGCGCCGCGAGGGCGAGCAGCGGGACCGCGAAGGTGGACCAGGAGGGGCGGAACAGGTCTTTCCCCCGGAAGATCAGTTCGTTCACGGGGCGCACACTACGCCCCGGGCGGCCGGGCCCCGACAGGGGGTCGCGTGAGCCCGGGGCGCAGCGCCTCACGGCAGGTAGTACGTCAACAGGTCCGCCGTCAGCGGCGGGAACAGCGCCCGGTACGCCTCGTCCTCCCCGCGGACGTACACGTCCGGCCGCAGCCGGCTCAACCCCTCGATCCCGTACGGCCCGAAGAGCAGCGCCGCCAGCTGGTCCGGGGCCACGCACAGGCAGTCCTCCTCGCCCGGGCCCCGCATCGTGGCGCCCGTGACCACCTCGCCCGGCCCCTGCTCGCCGACCGGGATCCGGTAGTGCGCGCGGTAGGTGGAGAGCAGCAGGTCGCGGCCGGTGCGGTCCACGCCGGCGGCGGTGAGGCGCTGCCCCAGCAGTGGGCGCAGCCGGTCGAGCAGCGCGGCCGGATCGGGGATGCGGACGTAGTACTGCTCCGCACCGGGGCGCGGCGTGTGGTCGAGGAGGTCGTGCCAGACGGTGGCCGGCAGGGTGCCGGGCCGGTGCACCACGTGGAGCCGTGCGCCGGGTTCCGACGCGGCCACGCCGGCCAGGAGTTCGCGTGCCGCCCGGTCGTCCGCGGCGGCCGCCTCGGCGAGGTGGAACTCCCCGTCGTCCACCGGGGTGGTGCGTCCCACGGCCACCGCCTCGCCGGCGCGCTCGATCACCCGCAGCGTGCTCGCGTCGTGCGCCAGCAGCCAGCGCCAGCGGGCGGGGGAGTGGGCCATCGTGAGGTCGAAGCCGCGCTGCGTCCGCTCCTGGAGCGCGGCCAGGGCGGGCAGGTCCGCGGCCCGGGCGGTGCGCAGGGCGGGCTCCCCGCCCTCGAAGGCCGGGGTGCCGTGCACGGGCCGCGAGACCGGGATGTCGATCGCGTACTCGTAGCCGAACTGCCGGTAGAAGTACGGGATTCCGATCATCACCTGGACCACGTGCCCGCGGGCGGCGGAGCGGGCGTGCGCCCACCGCAGCAGTGCCCGGACCAGGCCGCGGCCCTCGTACTCCTCGTCGGTGGCGACCAGTTCGACCTGCCCGGCGGGCAGCCGGACGTCGCCGAGGCGCAGTTCCTCGTCGAGCAGGGTGGCGGTGGACACCACCCGGTCGCCGTCGACCACCACGGCGCAGGCCGACCAGCCGGCGTCCGGGTCCTCGACCACCAGGCGGTGGTCGAGCGCGTCCTGCGGCGCGAGGCGCTCCGCGAGCAGCGCGCCGATCTGCTCCAGGTCGGCCGGTCCGGGCTCGCGCAGCAGCAGGCCGCCGGGCAGGGGGAGGGGAAGGGCGAATGGTTCGTCGACGGTCATGACCGGACCCTCGCACCGGCGGCCGGCCGTGTCCAGGGGGTTTCGCCGCTCCGGCAAACGACGGCTGGGGGCGGGGCCGGCTCCCGGGCAGGGCCCCTGCGGCCCGGGCCGCAAGGGCCCCCGGGCCTACACGGTGCTCGCGATCCAGCCGACCGTCTCGGAGGTGTGCGGCCCGTCGGACAACGCCCGCCCGCTGCCCACGAGTTCGTTCATGCGGATCTTGAAGCCGGTGCTGGTGACGTCGGCGATCCGCAGCCCCGGGGTGTCCGGGCCGTTGAACGTCTGGACGAACGGGACGACGACCACCGTCGCGGTGTCGGGGAACGGCGAGGGGAAGGTGACCTGGGTGAAGGTCGACGTGGCTCCGCCGGTCAGCTCCGTGGCACTGCTGGAGCTCAACTGCAGCTTGCCGGTCTGGATCATGCTCATCGCTTCTGCCTTTCGTTCGACGGCGCGGGCGTTGCCTCGGCGAGCAACGCATGGGTGAAATGCCCGCGTTGCTTCGGGTTTAGCGCGAGTGTCGCCGGTTCGGGGCATCTCCCGGCTCGGCCGGTGTGGGCGGTGCGTGCCCACTGTGTACGGGACTTGGCGAAATCGTGCCCATCGCGGGGAGGTCCGGGTTGACCGCGGCCACGACGGACGGTTGGCTCGGCCGGAGCCAGGGGCCAGGCCCTGAGGGAGGGGAACCCATGAGGACGACGACGCTGCGGGTGGCCTGCGGGCTGGCGGCCGCGCTGCTCGCGGGCACCGGGGCACCGGCGGCGCACGCCCGCCCCGCGCCCGCGAACGCACCCGTGTCCACGCCCGGGTTCGCGCCCGCGCCCGCGGCACCGGGCGGGGTCCCGGTGCGGGTGAACGTGAGCCCCGACGGCGCCGCCGCCGACGACTGGTCCGAGCCGCTCGGGCTGAGCGCCGACGGCCGGTACGCCCTGTTCACCTCGCTGGCCTCGAACCTGGTGCCCGGCGACACCAACCGCCTCTACGACGTCTTCGTCCGCGACCTGTGGACGCGGCACACCGAGCGGGTCAGCCTCGCCGATGGCGGCGGCCAGCTGGACGGCTCCAGCAGCCAGGCGGCGATCAGCGCCGACGGCCGGTATGTCGCCTTCAGCAGCGACGCCTCCGACGCCGTCCCTGGGCACGGCGGCGAGCGCACCGACGTGTACGTCCGCGACCGCGCCACCGGGCACACCGAGCTGGTCACCGCCGGCACCGGCGTGGGGAACTCCGTCACCCCCGCGATCAGCGCCGACGGCCGCTTCGTCGCCTACTCCTCGGACCGCGCCGACCTCGCCCCCGGAGCGCGGCCGGGCACCGCCAACATCTACCTGACGGACCGCCGGACCGGCACCACCCGGCTGGTGACCACCGGGCAGGGCGGAGCCCCCGCCGACGGCGGTTCGGTGGAGCCCTCGCTCAGCGCCGACGGCCGCACCGTCGCCTTCCGTTCGAAGGCGGCCAACCTGCTCGCCCCCGCCGCGAAGACCCTGAAGCCGCCGCCCGCCCGGCAGCTGTTCCCGCTCTACGTCTTCGACGCGGGCACCGGCCGGATCGAGGGCGCGAGCGTCGACGCGGCCGGCACCCTGCGCGACGCCGCCCGCGAGGGCCGGCTGAGCCCCGACGGCCACTACGCGCTGTTCCGGGTGTTCGAGCCGGTGCCGGACGGCAGCCGGGTCGCGCTCCACGCCCGCGACCTGCGCACCGGGACGGTCACGGAGGTGGCGCCGGTCGGCACCCACCCGGCCGTCATGACGGCGGACGACCGCTGGGTCTACTTCGCCTCGGACGACGCGGGCTTGGTCCCCGGCGGCACCGGCGCGGTTCCGGCCGTCTTCCGGCGGGAGCTGCGGACGGGCCTGGTCGAGCGGGTCGCCGACGGGGCCGGCCCGGCCTCGGCGACCGCCGTGGACGCGCTCGGCACCACCCTGCTGTACGGCGCCCTGGACGGCACCCGCGCCGACGTCCTGGTGCGCCACCCGCTCGCCTTCTGAGCGGCCGCGGCGCCCGCCTCCCGCGGGTGCGCCGCGCCGCGGCCCGGGCGATCGGGCCCCGCGTCAGTTCCGTCCGAGGGCGGCCTGTTCCAGGTCGAGGTCACGCTGCAGCACCCGCAGCGTGGTGTCGCTGATCCGGTGCTCCTCGTAGAGCCGGCGCAGCCGGTCGTTCTGCACCGCGATCACCTCCTGGCGCAACTGGCGGTAGGCGGCGTCGGCGGTGCTGCCGCCGGGGGTCTCGGGGGTGCGGTCGAGGCGGGCGGTGAGAGCGCGGCGGACCCGGTCGAGGGCGGTGTCGGGGACGGCCTCCAGCTCGCTCAGGCCCTCGACGTGGTCGAGCGCGGCACGGTTGAGCTCGTCGCGGGCCCCGTCCTCCTCGCGGGCGGTGTGCTCGGGCTCCAGGGCGAGCCCGGAGCGGTGGACCACGGCGGCGAGGGTGAGGCCCTGGACGACCAGGGTGAGCACCACGACCGAGGTGGTGAGCACCAGCACCAGCGGCCGCCCGGTGAGCGGTCCGCCGTCGTGGCCGGGCAGCGGGATGGACAGCGCGGCGGCGAGCGGCATCACGCCCCGGGTGCCGGCCCAGGTGACCACCCCGGCGACCCGCCAGGACAGCCTTCCCCGGCTGGGCTTGACGGCGCGGGTCAGCGGCAGCGTCCAGAGCACCCGGACGGCGATCAGCACCGCCGCCAGCGCGAGCGCCTGGAGCGGCCACCAGCCGGTGCCGGCCGGCAGCTCGCGGACCAGGGCGGGCAGTTCGAGGCCGACGATCGCGAACACGACGCTCTCCAGCAGGAACACCACGACCGCGGAGACGGCGTGCAGCTGGAGCCGGATGCGGGCGTCGGTGAGCCGGTGGCCGGAGCGGCCGAGCAGCACCCCGGCGACGACCACCGAGGTGACGCCGGAGGCCTGCGCGGACTCCGCCAGGACGTACGCCGCGTACGGGGTGACCAGGGCGATCACCGTCTCCAGCACCGGGTCGGTGGTGCGTCGGCGCAGCAGGGCGGCCAGCGCGGCGACGAGGACGCCGACCAGGCTGCCGCCCCCGCCGAGCAGCAGCAGCCGGCCGCCGGCCCCCGGGAGGTCGACGGTGCCGCCGACGCCGACGGCTATCCCGACGGCGACCTTGAACAGCACCAGTGAGGTCGCGTCGTTGAACAGGCTCTCCGCCTGCACCAGCGCCTGGACCCGCCCGGGCAGCGCCAGGCGGCGGCCGAGCGCGGTGACGGCCACCGGGTCGGTGCTGGAGAGCACCGCGCCGAGCACGAAGGCCATCGCGGGCGGCAGTCCGGCCACGCTGACGGCGACGAAGCCGACCGCGGCGGCGGAGGCGAAGACCAGCCCGAAGGACAGGATCGTGACCGGCCGCCAGACCGCGCGCAGGTCGCGCAGCGAGAGCTCCTCGGCGGAGGAGTGGAGCAGCGGCGGCAGCACCACCGTGCCGATCAGCTCCGGGGGCACGTGCAGCGCGGGCACCCCGGGGACGAGGGCGACGGCGAGCCCGGCGAGGACCAGCAGGGAGGGCGCGGGCACCCGCCACCGCCGGGCGAAGGTGGCCACCCCGGTGGCCAGGACGACGAGGACGAGAACGATCCCCACGGCGTGCATCTGCCTCAAGACCCATCGCGACAGCGGGGTCGCGCGGCACGGACCGCCGCGTCGTCCCCCGAGCCGACCAGACTTCCCGGCACACCGGCGGTCATCTTATCGGCCCTTTTGCGGGCTTCGGCAGGGTGCCTTTGCCGTGCCGGGGCGGTGACCGCCCGTCAGGCTCGCGCCGACGGTGTTACCGATGAGTTCACCGATTGCTCGCCCGATGTCTTGCGCGTCGTGCGGAGGGCCAAGTTGGATACACAACATCCCTCGACCCGACGGGTCCACGACAACGCCCCCACGGAGGCCCGATGCCCCTGTCGTCCGTCCGCCGCGCCCTCGCCGCCGGCGCCGCCGCCACCGTCCTCGCCGTGCTCGGCGCCGCCCCGGCCTCGGCCGAGACCGCCCCGGCGAGCGCACCGCCGCTCGACGTGCTGACCTACAACACGTTCCTGATGAGCACCAACCTCTACCCCAACTGGGGCCAGCAGTACCGGGCGCAGGCCATCGCCTCGGCGGACTTCTTCCAGGGCCACGACGTGGTCGTCCTGGAGGAGGCCTTCGACAACGCGGCCTCCGACGCGCTGACCGCCAAGGCCTCGGCCGCCTACCCATACCACACGCCGGTGGTCGGCCGCTCCACCGCCGGCTGGGACGCCACCTCCGGCAGCTTCAGCTCCGCCACCCCCGAGGACGGCGGCGTCACCCTGCTCAGCAAGTGGCCGATCCTGCGCAAGGAGCAGTACGTCTACAAGGACGCCTGCGGCTCGGACTGGTTCTCCAACAAGGGCTTCGTCTACGCGGTGCTGGACGTCGGCGGCCGCCGCACCCACGTGGTCGGCACCCACCTGCAGTCCACCGACTCGGGCTGCGCGAGCGGTCAGGCGGCGGACATCCGGGCCAAGCAGCTCACCGCGATGCGCTCCTTCCTGGACGCCAAGCGGATCCCGGCCGACGAGCCGGTCCTGCTCGCGGGCGACCTCAACATCGACTCGCACGGCTCCGAGTACCAGGCGCTGCTGACCAACGGCAACCTCGCCCCGGCCTCCGCCCGCACCGGCTGGCCGTACTCCTTCGACACCGTCGACAACTCCGTCGCCGCCTACCGCTACCCGGGCGAGCCCAAGGAGGACCTCGACTACGTCCTCTACCGGGCCGACCACGCGCGCCCGCAGCAGTACACCAACCAGGTGGTCCGGGTGCACAGCGCGCCCTGGACGGTGAGCAGTTGGGGCAAGAGCTACACCTACACCGACCTCTCCGACCACTACCCGCTCGTCGCGCACTGACGGTCCGGCTCCTGCGGCGGTGTGGGATGCGTCACGCGTGACGCCGCACGGGCGGTTCGGCCCCTTACGATCCTGAACGCCGAGGTCGGGCGCCGTCGCACCACGGCGGCGCCCTCCCGGCAGCCAGCGATCCGGCCCGAGGAGAAGCGCACGTGACCACCCCCACCGCCGCGCCCGACAGCTACTACCAGCGCACCGGCGAGCACAGCTACAAGCCCACCGCGCACGCGCAGGGCGCCTGGCACGCGGACGAGCAGCACTTCAGCCCGCTCGGCGGCCTGATCGTGCACGCCATCGACCGCCACCGGGCCGACCGCCCCGCCGACGGCCTGGCGCTGGCCCGGATCAGCTACGACATACTCGGCCTGATCGCCCTCGAGGAGTTCGAGATCACGGTGGAGACCGTCCGGCCCGGGCGCACCATCGAGCTGGTCGAGGCCACCGTGGTGATCGGCGGGCGCGCCGTGGTCCGGGCCCGCGCCTGGTTCCTCGCCGAGCTGGACACCGCCGCCGTCGCCGGCACCCACGACGCGCCGCTGCCCGCGCCCGCGGAGTTCGAGCCCTGGACGATGGCCGGGGTGTGGGGCGGCGGCTACATCGCCTCGATCGACGTCCGCCGCCGGGAGACCGCCCCGGGCCGCGCCGCCGCCTGGCTGGCGAGCCCGGTCGAGCTGGTCGCGGGGGAGCCCAGCGGCCCGCACGCCTCCTTCGTCAGGCTGGTGGACACCGCCAACGGCATCGCCGTGCGGCAGGACCCCACCGCGTGGATGTTCCCCAACACGGACCTGACGATCCACTTCCACCGCCGTCCCGAGGGCCCCTGGACGGGCCTGGACACCAGCGTCAGCTTCGGCCCGGCCGGGCACGGCGTCACCAGCACCGTGCTGCACGACGTCCACGGGCCGCTGGGCCGGGCCGAGCAGATCCTCACCGTCCGCCCGATGCCGTCGGCGGGCCGAACGGCCTGAGCGGCCTGAGCGGCCTGAACGGCTCGACCGCCTGCACGGAAGCGGGCGGATCCCGGTGGCGCCGGCCCTCCCGGCCGGCGCCACCGGGCGGCCTCAGCCGGTCAGCGAGTCCATGAAGGAGCTCACCGAGAACACCGCGCGGCCCGGTCCGGCCGGGCCGTAGCCGGGCGGGGAGGAGAGGCCGAACTCCTCCAGGGTCGCCCGGTAGGTCCGCAGCAGCCGGATGTGGTACTCCAGCGGCGCGCCCTGCGGGTTGGCCTTGCCGAGCGGGGTGGTGGGCTCGGGGCACCAGGTGGTGAAGCGCGGCACCACGCCGTGGGACATGAAGAAGCGCAGGCCCTCCTCGGTGGAGGCGATCGCCTCGTCCACCGTGGTGAAGCCGAACGGCTCGGCCATCTCCACGCCGGCGACGAAGTTGGGGATCACGTTCTCCGCGCCGAACACCTCGGTGGAGTCGAGGATCCGGCGGTGCCACTCGTCCCGGCCGACGTAGCGCTCCTTGCCGGGGCAGTAGAGCTCGAACAGCCGCTTGTCCCAGACCTCGAAGTTGGGGTGGTAGATCTTCACGCCGTAGTCGTGGAAGCGCTGGACGTCGTCGCGCGGCAGCGCCTGGGCGACCACCTTGCCGATCCAGCGGTCGGGGAAGCGCTCCTCGATGGCCTTGGCGTACTGCCCGTAGAAGTCGGCCTCGTCCCGGCCGCCGATGTGCGAGGTGATCGCCCCGCCGGTGAGGGTGTACGCCTGCGAGGCGCGGGCGGTGTCGTGCTCGTCGATCAGCGCCAGCGCCTCCAGCACCTCCTCGACCGGCTTGACCCCGGTGTACGGGCGGCCGGCGGCCTTGTGCTGGCGCCAGTTGTGGTTGATGTCGCAGTACTGGCACTCCTCCTTGGCGCCGAAGTACTGGCAGACCCGGAACACCGTGAGGTAGATCAGGTAGCCCCACTGGATGGTCGGGGCGACCTCCATCACCGACTTTCCGTTGGCCAGCGTGTGCCGGTAGTAGTCGGGCATCGGCGGCAGGCCGACGTCGGCGATCCGCGTGCCGTCCAGGTAGAGGCCGAGGGCGCCGTCCTCCCCGGCGCCGACCCGGTACGGCGAGTCCGGGTTCACCCGCACCGACACCACCGTGCGGCGCAGCCCGTACGGCCCGCCGGTCAGCACGATCTCCTCCGGCGGCCGGTTGAGCGCGGCGGCGCCGAGCTCGGGCAGGGTGCGGTGGTCGAAGGAGAAGATGAAGTACGACTTCGGCTTGACCTCGCCGCCCCCGTCGGCACCGGCACTGCCGCTGAGCGCCGACTCGTCGAAGGCCATGCCGCCGCGCAGCAGGTCCTCCTTGATCACCGCCTCCCGGGGCACGTCGGGATAGCGCTCCATGAGCTCCTCAACAAGTGCGGTGCGGCTGCGTGCCTGGCTCTCCATGCGGTGGTCTTCCTTCCTGGCCCCCGTCCTCACGGGCGCCCCGCCCATTCTGGTCCCCCTTACGGACCGGGCCGCGCACCGGGCCCGGCCGGAGGCGCCCGACCGCCCCGCGGGGCGGTCGGGGCCGGCGCGCCCCGGGCCGGCGTCCCGGGCCGCGGAGAACGCGGAGAACGCGGCGGACGTCGCCTGGGGCAAGGTGCCGAAGCACTGGGGCCGGCCGTCGGCCGGGGCCGCCGGTGCTCCGGCGGGGCCCCGGGGGAGCGGCGTCCGCTCCTCCGGTGCGACCGGTACGGGCAGGCGGGCGGCCGTCCGTCGTTCGTTTCGTAGTCGAATGGCCCCTGTGGCGAGCGGCGCCACGCGGTCGGGCGGCCCGGGACGCGCGCTGACGTCAGCGGGTTGACGCGGGGGCGGGGCGTGGGCCCGGTGAGTACGGGCGTGATCGATGCACGACCGGGCGCGCTCAAACGCCATCAGCACAAACGTTCACCCTATCGGGTGAGGAAGATCGTCCGTTGCGATGCGGAACGCGCCTTCGCGCCTACGGTGGTGAACCGAGCGGGACGGGGGCGGAAGTCGGAGTTCCCGTTCGAGGCAGGCGGGCTGATGGCCCGTCATATTGTGCGACCCCTTTCCCAGAGGAGGCTCCATGCCCCTGCGTGCCAGACCGGAGACACCATCCGGGCCCGTCACCGCCCCGGCGGTGGGCCCATGAGCTCCCCGGCGATCGAACGGATCCTGCGGGGGCCCAGCGGACTGGGCACCTCCGGGCTGCAGTTCCGGCCGCAGGTGCCGGCACCCGAGGCCGAGGCGCCTTCGGCCCGGGTGTCCGAGGCCGGGGTGCCCGCCGCGGAGGTGCCCGCGGTCTCGGCTGCGGAGACCGCCGTCCCCGACGCTCCCGTGGTCGAGGTGCCGGCCCCCGAGGCCCCCGCGGCCGGGGCGGCGGCGACCCCCGGGTTCCAGCTGCCCTCCGTCCACGTCCTGCCCGTCCCCCCGGCCCTGGCCGCGGCCGTCGCGGCCCCGGCCGCCGCCGGCTCCGCCGCCCAGGCGCCGACCGGCGGCAAGCCCAGCCCCGGCGACCCGATCCCCGGCCTCTACCACCACCCGATCGCCGAACCCGACCCGGTGCGGGTGGAGGCGCTCAGCGCCGCGCTCAAGGTCTGGGCGATGGAGGAGATCGAGCTCTACCCGCCGGAGTGGGAGAAGGACTTCGACGGGTTCTCCACCGGGCGCTACATGGTGGCCTGCCACCCGGACGCGCCGAGCGTCGACCACCTGATGCTCGCGGCCCGCCTGATGGTGGCCGAGAACGCGGTCGACGACTGCTACTGCGAGGACCTCGGCGGCTCGCCGATCGGCCTGGGCAGCCGCCTGCTGCTCGCGCACACCGCGCTCGACCCGCTGCACACCACGCCGGAGTACCACCCGGCGTGGGAGGAGTCGCTGTCCTCGGACGCGCCCCGGCGCTCCTACCACTCCGCGATGGAGTACTTCACCCGGGCCGCCACGCCCTCCCAGTCGGACCGGTTCCGGCACGACATGGCGCGGCTGCACCTCGGGTACCTGGCCGAGGCCTCCTGGGACCAGGCGGACCACGTCCCGGAGGTGTGGGAGTACCTGGCCATGCGCCAGTTCAACAACTTCCGCCCTTGCCCGACGATCACGGACACCGTCGGCGGCTACGAGCTGCCCGCCGAGCTGCACGCGCTGCCCGCCATGCAGCGGGTGATCGCCCTGGCCTCCAACGCGACCACCATCGTCAACGACCTGTACTCGTACATGAAGGAGCTGAACAGCCCCGGACTGCACCTGAACCTGCCGGTGGTGATCTCCGAGCGCGAGGGCGTCTCCCGCAAGGAGGGCTACCTGAAGGCGGTCGAGGTGCACAACGAGCTGATGCTGGCCTTCGAGGCGGAGGCGGCGGCCCTGGCGGTGTCCTGCCCGGTGCCCACGCTCGTACGGTTCCTGCGCGGTGTGGCCGCGTGGGTCGACGGCAACCACTACTGGCACCAGACCAACACCTACCGCTACACCCTGCCCGACTTCTGGTGACGCCGTCCGCCGCGGTGGAACCGGCCGTCTTGGTGGAACCGGCTGTCTTGGTGGAACCGGCCGCCGCCGGCGGTGTTCGCCCCTGTCGGGCACCCATTGACCAACTCTGATCATTCCTGACCAGACCTGACCATTCCGTTGACATCCGCTAGGAGCTGTCCCATGTCCGTGACCGACGACATCACCACCCCCGGCAACACCATCCCCGGCCCGGCGACTCCGTACCAGGGCGACATCGCACGCTACTGGGACCACGAGGCCCGCCCGGTCAACCTTCGCCTGGGTGACGTCGACGGCCTCTACCACCACCACTACGGCATCGGCGAGATCGACCACGCCGCGATCGGCGACCCGACCGACAGCGAGCGCGAGAAGAAGGTGATCGCCGAGCTGCACCGGCTGGAGTCCGCCCAGACCGACCTGCTGCTCGACAACCTCGGCGAGATCCGTGCCGACCACACCCTGGTCGACGCCGGCTGCGGCCGCGGCGGCTCGATGGTGATGGCCCACCAGCGCTTCGGCTGCCGGGTCGAGGGCCTGACCCTCTCCACCCAGCAGGCCGACTTCGGCAACAAGCGCGCCGCCGAGCTGGGCATCGGCGAGTACGTCCGCTCCCGGGTCGCCAACATGCTGGACATGCCCGTCGCGACCGGTTCGGCCGCGGGCTCCTGGAACAACGAGTCCAGCATGTACGTCGACCTGCACGACCTGTTCGCCGAGCACTCCCGGGTGCTGAGCGTCGGCGGCCGGTACGTGACCATCACCGGCTGCTGGAACCCGCGCTACGGCCAGCCGTCGAAGTGGGTCTCGCAGATCAACGCCCACTTCGAGTGCAACATCCACTCGCGCCGCGAGTACCTGCGGGCGATGGCCGACAACCGCCTGGTGCCCCAGGCCGTGATCGACCTGACCCCGGACACCCTGCCCTACTGGGAGCTGCGGAACACCACCTCGCTGGTGACCGGCATCGAGGAGGCGTTCATCGAGTCCTACAAGGACGGCTCCTTCCAGTACGTGCTGATCGCGGCCGACCGCGTCTGATCCGCAGGCCCCGATCCGACCGGCCCTGATCCGGTAGCCGTCCGGCACCGGCGGGCAGCAGGACACGACGGCGGCCTCCCCGCACCCGCGGGGAGGCCGCCGTCGTCCGTACCGGTCCCGGCCCTCGGACTCCGGGGCGGCGGCTACGGCCGGGTGAGGGTGAGGTGGGTGACGCCGCTCGGACTGGACACCGCCTCGGTGCGGAAGCGCTGCTCCAGCCCTTCCAGCCCGTCCCAGAGCCGCTCGCCCCGGCCGAGCACGATCGGCACCACGACCAGGTGCAGGTGGTCGACCAGATCGGCCTCCAGGAAGGCCCGGACGGTGCTCGGACCGCCGCCGATCCGCACGTCCAGGCCGCCGGCCGCCTCCCGGGCCCGGCGCAGCGCCTCCTCGGGGGAGGCGTCGAGGAAGTGGAAGACCGTCCCGCCCTCCATCTCCAGCGAGGGGCGAGGGTGGTGGGTGAGCACGAAGACCGGGGTGTGGAACGGCGGGTTGGGTCCCCACCAGCCGCGCCAGTCCTCGTCCTGCCAGGGGCCGCGCTGCGGGCCGAACTTGTTGCGGCCCATGATCTCCGCGCCGATGCCGTCGCTCCAGGTGCGGGCCATCGCGTCGTCCACGCCGGTGGCACCGCCCTCCTTGCCGCTCATCCGACGGAACGTCCGGGTGCCGAAGAACCATTCGTGCAGCCGGTGGGCGGCATGGCCGAAGGGCTCGTCGAGGCTCTGCCCCTCGCCCGTGCCGTAGCCGTCCAGGGAGATCGAGAAGTTGTGGACCCGGACCAGGGACATCGGCTTCCTCCGCTGCTGGCGCCTCGGTACGGGCCGGCCGCCCGCACCCCGTCGCGGGCCACGCTAACCCAGGGCTCCGGCGCCCTGACGCTCCGTCAACGCCCCGGGCGTGGCGGCTGCGACGGGTGTGGGGCGGGTGGAGGAAGGGGAGGGGAGTCGGGGAGAAGCGGTGCAGCCGTCACGCTATTGTCGTGCCTTCTTCATCCTGAGCACGCCCGGGCGGGCGATGCTTCGTCAGGCTGCCCGGGAACAGGGCGGCCGGCATCCCACGACTTGGGGGGACCGTTCCGATGACCGTACGCCGCACCCTGACCGGATTCCTGGCCGCCGGACTGATCGCCGCCGCGGCGGCGCTGGTCCCGACCTCCCCGGCGGACGCGACCCCGGGCGGGCCGGGCGACCTGCCGTTCGGCTCCGCGACCACCGTCGGCCTCCACAACACCTACGACCCGGCCGCCTTCCCGTACCTCGCCCAGGGCCTGGACACCGGCACCGGGATGATCGAGCTGGACCTCTGGCCGAACATCGTGACCAAGCAGTGGCAGGTCAGCCACTCCAACCCGTTCGGCAACTCCAACAACTGCACGGCCGCCACCACCCCCGCCCAGCTCTACGCCGGCAGCACCGACCAGAACCTGGAGAGCTGCCTGGACGACGTCCGGGTCTGGCTCGCCGCGCACCCGGGTGCCGGGCCGCTGGTGATCAAGCTGGAGCTCAAGCCGGGCTACTCGGCCAACCTCGGGATGGGCCCGGACCAGCTGGACGCGCTGATCGCCCAGCACCTGGGCCCCGCCGTGCTGCGCCCCGCCGACCTGCTGGCCAAGCCCGGCGGCGGCACGTACGCGAGCGTGGACGAGGCGGTGCGGGCGGGCAACTGGCCGAGCCGCTCGGCGCTGGCCGGCAGGGTGCTGCTGTACGCGATCCCGGGCACCGTCGAGCTCGGCAACCCCTTCGACACCCTGCACACCGACGTCGAGCAGGGCCGGCACCTGCGGGACCTGGCGGCGGCCGGCCGGATCGGCCAGGCGCAGGTCTTCCCGTCCGTGCTCGGCGCGGCCACCGGCGACCCGCGCGGGCAGTACACCGGCGCGGACGCCTCGATCCGGCCCTGGTTCGTGGTCTTCGACGGCGACGCCTCGACCTACGTCAGGACCATCGACACCGCCTGGTACGACAGCGCCCACTACCTGCTGGTGATGACGGACTCCCACCTGGTCGCCCCGGAGATCAGCGCCACCGACCCGACGGCCGACCAGGCGCGGGCCCGCACCGAGCAGTTGGCGAAGGCGCACGCGAGCATCGTCTCCAGCGACTGGCGCAGGCTCCCGTCGGTGCAGTCGCTGGTGCTGTCCCGCGGCTGAGCCCGGGTGGGCCGCTGACCAGGTCAAGGCACCCGAGGGTACGTCGAGTTGACCGGAGGTGAAGAGTTGGAACGGGGCTTCCGGTGGCACCCGGGGGCGGCCATCCTGGTTGTCATGACCCGAACTCTACGCGCGTGGAAGACCCGCGTCGCCGCCACCGCCGCCGTCGCCCTGGTGACCCTCGCGCCGATCGCCGTCGCCACCGAGGCGCACGCCGCGGTGAGCGGCTCGGTGTGCCTCTCGGCCCTGCCCTCCCAGGCCCACACCACCCTCGACCTGATCGCCTCCGGCGGTCCCTTCCCGTACAGCCAGGACGGCGTCGTCTTCCAGAACAGGGAGCGCGTGCTGCCCGCGCAGTCGACCGGTTACTACCACGAGTACACCGTGGTCACCCCGGGCTCGCCGACCCGCGGCGCCCGGCGGGTCGTCACCGGCAAGCAGTACCACGAGGACTACTACACCGCCGACCACTACGCGACCTTCCGCAAGATCGACTTCGGCTGCTGACCCGGCCACCCGTTCCCTCGGAACCCCCGGGGCCCCGGCGCCGCACCCCGCGCCGGGGCCCCGGGCGCGTCCGGGAGCGCCGGCGGCGTCCGGTAGCGTCGGGGGGTCCGGTAGCGTCGGGGGGTCCGACGACACTCTCCCGGAGGTTCCCGTGCCGCAGATCCTGGTCGACCACTCGGCCGAACTCGACTTCGACCGCTCGGCCCTGGCCGCCGAGGTCCACCGGGCGATCACCGAGGTGATCGACACCACGGTGGCGGACTGCAAGACCGTCTTCCGCGCGGCCGACCACCACCGCGTCGGCGACGGGGCGAGCGGCGAGGCCGCGGTGCTGGTGGAGGTGAAGATCCTGGCGGGCCGCAGCGTCGAGCAGCGCGCCGCGCTGAGCGACCGGGTGCTCGCCGCGCTGCGCGCCCGGATCGCCGGGCCCGCCGCGATCGGCGTCCAGGTCACCGAACTCGACCGGGACACCTACCGGTTCGTCCACCACGTCGGCCAGTAGGGGCCTGCCGTCCCGCGCGGCAGCGGGGCCGAACGGCGAGGCGGGTCGAACGGCGAGCCGCAGCGAACGGCGAGCCGCACCGAACGGAGAGGCGGGGGGGGGCGGCGCGGGCCCGCCCCGCCCCCCCCCGCCCCCCCCCCCCTCGCCCGAGGGGGCGGTGGTGAGCGCCCAAAAAAAAGTGAAGTCACCAAAAA
>NZ_JBSFWR010000055.1:0-52547 GCF_053594915.1 Kitasatospora sp. NPDC002543
TGCGGCATCCTGTTCGCCCTGGTCGAGTTCTTCCACTGGCCGCTGCCCGACGGCGATCCGGCCCGCCCGTGGTCCGGGCGGGCCGTCAGAGGCGTTCGGGGACCGGGTTGCCGACGGCCTCGATGGCACGGCGGACCGGGACCTTCAGCAGGACGACGAAGCCGATCACGAAGAACACCAGCAGCGAGATGATCGCCGAGCGGTAGCTGCCGGTGAGCTGGTAGGCGAGGCCGAAGACGAGCGGGCCCATCCAGCTGGTGCCGCGGTCGCTGATCTTGTAGAAGCTGAAGTACTCGGCCTCCCGGCCCGGCGGTATGAGGTGGGAGAAGAGGGAGCGGGAGAGCGCCTGGCTGCCGCCGAGCACCAGGCCGATCATGCAGGCCAGGACGTAGAACCAGACGGGCTGGTGGGCCGGCATGAAGTAGCCGAGGGCGAGGGTGACGACCCAGCCGACCAGGGAGCCGAGGATGGTCCGCTTGGCGCCGTACCGGTGGGCGATCCGGCCGAGCAGCAGGGCGCCGCCGATCGCCACGACCTGGACCAGCAGCACGGCGGTGACCAGCGAGGTCTGCTCCATGCCGAGTTCCTCGCTGCCGTAGAGCGAGGCCTGGGAGACGACGGTCTGGATGCCGTCGTTGTAGCAGAGGAAGGCGGCGAGGTAGAGCAGGGTCAGCGGGTGCTCGCGCATGCCGCGCAGGGTGCGGGCGAGTTCGCGCAGGCTGCCGCCGACGGGCTTGCCGTCGGGCTTGCCGCCCTCGGCGGCGGAGGCCTCCGCGGCCGGGGCGATGCCCGCCCGGGAGGGCAGCCGCAGCATCGGGACGATGGTGAACAGCGCCCACCACAGGCCGGCCGAGGCGAGGCAGATCCGTACGGCGGTGCCGGAGTCCAGGCCGAACGCGTCGTGGCCCTGGAACAGCGCCAGGTTGGCGATCAGCAGCAGCCCGCCGCCCGCGTAGCCGTAGGCCCAGCCCTTGGAGGAGACCTTGTCGCGCTCGTCGGGGGAGGCCAGGCCGGGCAGGTAGGCGTAGGAGAGCGCGACCGAGACGGCGTACGAGATGTTGGCGACCACCAGCAGCGCGCCGCCGAGGAGGTAGCGGTCGCCGCCGAGGAAGAACATCCCCATCGTGGCGAGCGAGCCGATGTACGCGAAACCGCACATCAGCTCCTTGTGCCGCCCGGTGCGGTCGGCGACGGTGCCGCTCAGCAGCATCACGGCGACCGACAGCAGCACGGAGAAGGACACCGTGTACGGGAAGAACGATCCTGCGCGGATCGTCAGGCCGAGCGGGTGCACGTTGCCGGCCGCGTCGGCGGCCTCCTTGGCGACGGTGGTCAGGTACGGGCCGAGGAAGACCGTCAGGACGGTGGCCGAGAACGCCGCGTTGGCCCAGTCGTTGATGTACCAGCCGAACTGCATCCGGCGCAGGGACCGCCCGTCGTCGGCGGGGGCCGGGGTGGACGGGGCCGGGGTGGCGGAGGGGTCGGTCGGTGGGTCGTCCGGCTGGTGCGTCGCCGGGTTCGTGGTGCTCATGGGGTTCCCATCACCGTGCTGGAGCCCGTGCTGCCGTCCGTCCAGCAGCCGCGCTCGCCGAGGACGTCCCGCAGGACGTCGATGCGATCGGCCATGATGCCATCCACACCCAGGTCGAGGAGAGCCCTGATCCGTGTGGGATCGTCCACAGTCCAGACGTGCACCTGGAGGCCGAGCCGGTGGGCGGTGCGGACGAAGGCCCGGTCGACGACCCGTACGCCCCGGTGTCGCTCCGGCACCTGTGCGCACAGCCCGGCGAAGGGTGCCCCGGGTGCGGAGGGCCGCAGGAACGATTCGGCCAGCGAGCGCAGTCGGAGCCGCGCCACCTCGCGCGGGCCGAGCGAGGTGGCCAGCCGCGGACCGGCGGCGGCGCGGACGGCGGCCAGCCGGGAGTCGGAGAAGCCGCCGACGCAGACCCGGTCCCAGGCGTCGGTCCGGCGGATCGCCTCGACCAGCGGGCCGACGGCCGGTGCCGCCTTGACGTCGATGTTGAAGCGGGCCCCGGGGAAGGCGCCGAGCAGGTCCTCCAGCAGCGGCACCGGCTCCGTCCCGCCGATCCGGGCCCGCCTGACGGCCTCCCAGGGCAGCTCCGCCACCGCCCCCGCGCGGTCGGTGACCCGGTCGAGGCGGGAGTCGTGGAAGGCCACCAGGACGCCGTCGGCGGTCGCGTGGACGTCCGTCTCCAGGTAGCGGTACCCGAGCGCGACGGCGGCCTCGAAGGCGGCGAGGGAGTTCTCGGGGCGCCCGAGGTCACCTCCCCGGTGGGCGAAGGCGAGCGGCCCGGGATGGTCGAGGAAGGGGTGCATGTGGTGCTCCGAGCTGCGGACCAGTACCAGCGCGTTACAGTATTACGTACCCTGTCAAGCAGTAACGATGTGGTCTACCGCCGGCCCTCCCCGCGCGGGGCGACCTGCACGACGGCGTGCCGCCCGTCGGTGCGCCACGGCGTCCCGGTGCCGTCGAGCCGGGCCAGGGCCGCCGCGTCCAGGCCGACGACCACGTCCGACTTCAGCGTCCGCAGCGCCGCCACGGCCGAGGGGAAGTGCCCCGCCGCCCCGGCGAACGGGGTGGTCGGCGGCCAGAGCCGGTCGCCCACCAGACGGCGGTAGTTGAGGTCCCCCTTGACGATCGTGAGCGCCGCACCGGCGAACTCGGCGCGCAGGTCGGCCGGCAGGTCGTGGAACGGCAGCGGCGCGCAGAAGAACGGGTGCGTACGGACCTCGAGCGCGCCCCCGCCCAGCGCCCGCCACAACCGGCCCCCGACCGCCGCGGCGGCCGGGAAGGGCGCGCCGCGCAGCCGCCCGACCGCGGCGAGGACATCGGCCATCGTCGCGTCCGACACGAAGTACGGCTGCGGCTTCACGTACAGCACGACCCGCGCCGCCAGGCCGTGGGTCAGCAGATGGTCGATCAGCACCAGGTCCGGCAGCAGCTCCCGGCCCGCGTTGTCCGCCACGACGCACACCGGGCCGCCCTCGCCCCCGGCCCGCTCCAGCGCGGCCCGCAGCAGGGCGCCGTCGTCGGCGGCCAGGTCCGGGGCCGCCGCCCCCTCCGCCCCCGCGGTGATCCGGAAGCTGAGGTCCGCCCGGTTGCCCCACAGCGCGGAGGACACCAGCGCCCGCGCCCGCCGGGGCTCCGGCAGGCCGTCGAGCCCGTCCAGCGCGGCCAGCTCCTCGTCCACCGCCGCTCCGCCCAACTCGGCGCCCTTGAAGGGCGCGAAGGGATCGACGCCCTGCCACGCGCCGGGCCGGAAGTACCCGGTGGCCTCCAGCAGCCGGCGGTAGAAGTAGCTCTCCGCCCACAGGAACGGCGCCTCGCCCCACGGCCGGCCCCACAGGCCCTCGCCCCAGGCCAGCCACCGCTCGCCGTCCGGGGCGTCCGGCCCCAGTGGCTCCAGCACCCCGGCGGTGCTCTCCGCCAGCAGCCGCTCGACCGCCGCCCGCTCGCCGGGGCCGTACGGCAGCGCGTCGAGCACCTGCCGGACGAGCCTCGGGTGGCGCTCGTGGAACACCCCGTGGGCGAAGGAGCCGGGGACGTCGCTGCGGATCACCGGCGGAGCGCCCGCCGGGCCCGGGCTCGACGGGCTCGACGGGCTCGACGGGCTCGACGGGGTCGACGGGCTCGACGGGGTCGGCTTCGACAACACGATGGGGGCTCGTCTCTCTCGTCCTCGACGGCCGGAGCCACTGGCACGGCCGGGTCCGGGTGGGCCCGGGACCAGGTGGGGCCGAGTCTAGGACGTGTCGGTCAGCCGCCCCCTCCGGCGCGGACGTCCCGGCGCAGGCCGAGGATCTCCGCGACGGCGTCCAGCCACCGGGCGAGCAGCTGGTCGCCGTCCACGGTGGTGACGGTGGTGGCCGCCGAGCCCAGCCAGTCGCGGGCGAGCCGGGCCGGCTCCGGGCCCGGCAGCGGCTCGGCGAGGTCCGCGGCGTAGCGGGCACCGCCGCCGCGCACCACCTCGGCGAGGAAGGCGATCGACCGGGGGAGCACCCCCAGGCGGTCGGCGGCCAGGGCGGCCGCGATGGCGCCCTCGCCGAACAGCGCGGACCGGTGCGGGCCGGCGAAGGCCAGGCCGTAGCGGAGCATGGCGGGGACGTCGAGCTGCCGCAGTTCGTCGTCGCCGCGGGGGCGGAACCGGTCGTCGGGGTTCATCGGACCGTCACCGTGTAGGTGTTGCGCACGACCTGTTTCCTGTTCTCTTCGGTGGGGGCGGGGAGGTTGCAGTAACCGCGGAAGCAGTTGAGGAGGGTGACGGCGGTGGTCCCGCGGCCCTTGGCCTCGAAGGTGTAGAAGCGGGTGCCGCCGACGCCGTCCGCCGTCCTCGACCGCTCCGGGACATCGAGCTTCTCCTCGATCTGCGCCGCGACCGCGGCGTCCGGGGCCGGGGCCACGACGCTCCAGCGGTCGCCGATCGAGGCGTTGTCCGGGACGGCGATGGTGAAGCGCTCGCCGACCGCGACGCTGACCGAGCGCTCCTGGGCGTCGAGAACCCGGCCCCGGTTCGGCCCGTCCTGCCCGCAGGCCGTCAGGCCGAAGGCCAGAACGGCCACCAGCGCCGGCACCCGCACCAGAGCCGGCACCCGCACCAGAGCGGGCACCCGCGTCCGCACGCGGGCCGGAGCCCGCACCGGCGTTCCCGTCGACATCCGTACCACCCCGGTCACTTCGGGAGGTGGACGGCGTAGGCGGTGGGCAGCCGGTCGTCCGAGGCCCCGGCCATGCGGCCGTTGACGAAGTCGTCCTCGCTGACCCAGGTGGTGGTGCCCCACGGGTTGTAGATCTGCAGCATGTCGCCCTCCTGGCCGACGATCATCATGGCGTGGCCGGAGCGCTTGCCGTCCTTGTCGTAGCCCTCGACCCCGACCGGCACCGGCTTGCCGTCGGCGACGGCCTTCTCGATGTCCGGCAGCAGTTCGCGCCGGGCGTCGGAGTCCGGCATCGGCTTGTAGTCGAAGTCGGCGCCGGTGTGCGGGCTGACCTCCTTCTCCAGCACCTTCTCCTTGCCGTCCGCCCCCATGCCGTCCCAGTTCGCGCCGCCGCCGCCCTCCTCGTGCACCCGGTGCTGCTCGGCCAGCAGCCGCTGCCGGAAGGCCGCCGGGTCGTCCTCCTGGCCGGACGGGCCGCCGGTGAGGTCCAGCGCGTAGAGCGGGTCGACCATCGCCCGGGCGGTGACGGTGGAGGAGGCGACGCAGGTGCCCTCGGTGTCCGCCTGCTGCCAGGCGGCGCCGTCGAAGGTCACCCCGTCGGTGTTGACGTTGGAGCCGTTGTCCCGGTGCCCGCCGCTGGTGGTGTCGTCGTCCTCGGTGTACACGGGCGTCAGGTGGGTCCGGAGCCACTCCGGGTCCTTGCCGTGGATCTTGCCCTGGAAGGCGCGGATCTCGTCCAGGTTGTGGCCGGAGGCCAGCGCCTTCATCAGATAGGCGCGCTCCTGCGGGGACTTGGAGTCGGCGAGCAGCTTCTCGAAGTCCGCCCGGTCCTTGTCGTTCATCTTGTCGAGGTACTCGCCGGACCGCTTCATGTCGTTGGCGGTCAGCAGCTCGTTCAGCTCGGTCGGACCGTCCGGACCGGAGGTCTCGGCCAGCACCAGCTTGTCCGCGGCGGTGACCCCGTTGGTCTTCATCCGGCCCGCGCGGGCCTCGGAGGCCAGCTTGTTCAGGTCGCGGGCCGCCGCCCGGGCCGCCTCGTCGGCGCGCTTGGCGGCGCTCAGCATCGCGTCGACCTGGGGTATCGCGGCCTGCTGCGCCTTCTTGCGGGCCGCCTCCTCGTCGTCGTCCTCGAACCAGTCGTCGAACCAGCCGTCCTCGCCGCCCAGCGAGCCCAGCACCTCCTGCAGGGCGGACCGTGCGGCGCCGTCCTGGCCCTGGGCGTTGCGCAGCGCGTCCGCGAGGCGGAGCAGGGCGATCCCGCCGTTGTGGAGCGCGGTGGTCTGCTGGTCGACGGCGCGGGCGGCGGCCGCCACCACCTCGCCGGCCTTCGCGCCGGTGGAACCGGTCCAGACGTCCGGCAGCCCGGAGGTGGCGACCGCCTGGACCTCCTGGTGCAGCTGGTCGGAGTCGGCTGCCGCGTTCTTGTAACGGTTGCCGGTGGCCTCGATGGTGCCCGGGTCCCCGACCGGCGCGTGGACCGCGAGGGCGCCCTTGATCGCCGAGATCAGGTCGTTCTTGCTGTCCGCCGAGCGGACGTCCTTCAGCCGTTCGCCCAGCGCCTTGCAGCGCTGCGTGGTGGATTCGCCTGCCATGGCGGCTCGTTCGCCCCTCTGTTCCCGTTGCGCGTGGTGCCGTTCCCGCCGTTGCCCGGCGGGAGGGCGTCGGTTGCCCGCTCGGCCGCTCGGCCGCTGCCGGCGAGTCGCGGCGTACGCCGGTGGGCGGGCCCGCCCGATCGGGCCTCAGCCGAAGGGCCGGTACTCGCCGCTGCCGGAGGCGGCCACGAGGCTCTTCACCACGGCGCCGTCGGCCGACTGGTAGCCGGCCGAGGAGCCGCGCACCTTGCCGGCCAGCTCGCTCAGCGCGCTCTTGATCGTCGCGGTCTCCGCCTGCCAGGCGGTGCTGAAGTTCCGGTACGCCGGGTCGACGTCCTCGCCCCCGAACACGTCCGGGCCGTAGCAGACCGGATCGCTGATCGCCGTGCCGATCGTGTCCTCGTCCCCGGAGGCCTTGTCCAGTGCCTTCGCCTGGTCCTCGGCCCCGCCGGCCCGGATCGCGTACCCCGACCCCTGCGCCATGGTTCACCCCTCGTGCGTCCCCCGTGCCGTCCGCGCGACGGCGTCCGAGCACCCTACGGGCCCTCCGTCACCCGGGCAATTCGTATCGTGCCTGGTGGGGGCGCTGTTGCCGATTCATGACACACCGTCGACCGGCCGGTGACCGGGGCCGCCCGCCCGGTGTACGGGGCCGCCCGCCCGGCGAGCGGCGCGGCCGTCCGGTCAGCGCGGCGCCGGTGTCCCGTCAGCGGTGACAGCGTCCTGCCCGCGGCCTGTCCGCTCGCTGCCGGTGTCCTGCAAGTGGCGTGCCCCAGGCTGGTGTCGGAACAAGGCAACCCATGGGAGGTCACCATGTCGAACAGCATCCGTCCGCGCCGCGGCCCGCGCACCACCTCGGTCCTGGTCTCCGGTGCGGGGATCGCCGGCACCGCCCTCGCCCACTGGCTGAACCGGTACGGCTTCCGCGTCACCGTCGTGGAGCGGGCCCCCTCGCTGCGCGGCGGCGGGCAGGCCGTGGACATCCGTGGCACCGCCCTGACGGTGATCGAACGGATGGGGCTGCTGGAGGAGGTCCGGGCCCGGCGCACCGGCCTGCTCGGAATGTCCGTGGTCGACGGGGACGGCCGGGAGCTGCGCCGCACCACCGAGTGGACGGCCACCGGCGGGCCGATCGGAGGCCCCGACGTGGAGATCCTGCGCGACGAACTCGCCGAGCTGATCGTCGGAGCGGAGACGGGCACCGAGCAGGGGACGGGCACCGGACCGGAGGCGGGCGCCGGAACGGCCGGGCCCGGCGTCGAGTACCGCTTCGGCGACTCGATCGAGACCCTGGTGCAGCACACGGAGGGCGTCGACGTCCGGTTCCGCGGCGGTGCCGAGCGGTCCTTCGACCTGGTCGTCGGCGCCGACGGCCTGCACTCGAACACCCGCCGCCTCGTCTTCGGCCCCGAGGAGGACTACCTCCAGCCCATCGGCACCTACGTCGCCGGCTGGAGCGCGCCCAACCACCTCGGCCTCGACCGCTGGGAGGTCGCCCACCAGGACGGCGACGACCCGAACTGGTTCTGCATGGCGATGACCGTCCGCGACAACAGCGAACTGCGGGTCTTCGTCGGCTTCCACACCGACGAGCCGCTCGCCGACATGCTCCCGCGCGACCCGGACCGGCAGCGCCGGCTGGTGGCCGAGCGCTCCGCCCACGCTCGCTGGGCGCTGCCGGACTTCCTCCGCGCGATGTGGGAGACCGACGCCTTCCACTACGACGTCATCGCCCAGATCCGGATGGAGAGCTGGTCCAAGGGCCGGGTCGCCCTGCTCGGCGACGCCGGCTACTGTTGCTCCCCGGCCACCGGTCAGGGCACCAGCGTGGCCCTGACCGCCGCCTACGTCCTGGCGGGCGAACTGCACGCGGCCGACGGCGACCACCGCACGGCCTACCCGGCCTACGAGCGGCGGCTGCGCGACCACGTGGCCGCCAACCAGGCGATCCTCGAACTGACCGGGGACCGGAAGGCCCGGTCCGAGACCGTCGCGAACCTCGGACCGGCCGACCCGGCGCTGGAGGCGGTGTTCCGGGCGGCCCTGGACTACGACCTGCCGGTGTACTGACCGCCCGTCACACCCCCGCGCGCCGGCCCGTGCCGGGCGGCCCGCAACCGGCCGTCCGGACACGGCCGTCCGGGCACGGGCCGCCCGGCCGCGTCGGCTACTGCGCGACCGGTGGGGAGAGCTCCGCGGCCAGCCGGCACAGCTCCGGGCCGTACTCGGGGTTGGCGAGCGCGGCGGCGAACTGGGCGCGCAGGTAGGCGGCCGGGTTGCCGGTGTCGTACCAGGTGCCGGCGATGACCTGCCCGTAGACCGCGCGCCGGGCCGCGTAGGCGTTGATGGCGTCGGTCAGGTACACCTCGTCCTCGGGCTTCTCGTGCCAGCGGAGCGTCAGTTCGCGCAGCTCGTCGACGATGCCGGGGGTGATGACGTAGCCGCCGATGGCCGCGTACGAGGAGGGGGCGTCGACCGGCTTCGGCTTCTCGACCAGGCCGGTGATCCGCAGCGAGCCGCCGCCGAGGTCCTCCTTCACCACCGGCACGCCGTAGCGGTAGGAGTCCTCGGGCTCCATCGGCATCAGCGCGAGCACCGGCGCGTTGGTCTGCTCGTACGCCCGGATCAGCTGCTGCGCGCGGGGGACCTCCGCCACGAAGACGTCGTCCGGCCAGAGCACCAGGCAGGGCTCGTCGCCGAAGTGGCGGGCGGCGTTGAGCACCGGGGTGCCGTTGCCGTACGGGCCGTGCTGGTAGAGGTAGCTGATGTGGCCCTTGCGGGACAGCTCGCCGACCTCCTCCACCGCCGCCGCGAAGGCCGCCTTGCCGTCCCTGCGCAGCTGTTCGACCAGGACGGGGTTGGGGCGGAAGTGCTCCTGGATCAGCCCCTTGTCGCCGTTGACGACGATGGTGATGTCGGTGATGCCGCTCTCGATCAGCTCGCGCACGGTGTGCTCGATCACCGGCTTGTCGCCGACCGGGAGCATCTCCTTCGGCGTGGCCTTGGTCAGCGGCAGGAGGCGGGAGCCGAGGCCGGCGGCGGGGATGACGGCTCGGCGGATCGTCCTGGGGGCCATGTGACGCTCTCTCGTTTCGTCGGTGGTGCAGCGCCGTGGTGACGCGGCGTCACGACCGACGCTATCAAGGCTCGGCGTCACGTTCAGTGGACGGCTGTCGTACGGGAGTTGGACCCCCGGCGGCCGTCCGCTGTCGCCCCCCCCGGCAGGCATCGCCGGACCTCGCCGTACCTCGCGGGCCGCAGCCGTGCCCGGCCCGGGGCCTTGCGCCCGCGGCCCGCGGCCCGTGGCGTGTGGCAGATTCTCCGTCGGAGGATGTCGAGACCGCGGCGCCCGCTCCGACCACCCGTCGACAGCGGCCCCGCGAGGGCCCCACGAACCCGAGGAGGACGAGATGAAGTTCCTGATCAGCCTGCACCTGAACCCGGCCGTGCTGGACGCGCTGACGGACGAGGAGAAGGCGGCGATCGGCGCCGGGCACGGCCGGTTCATCGAGGAACTGAAGGAGTCCGGCGAGCTGATCCTCACCCAGGCGCTGGTCGACCCGTCGCAGGCCGCCGTGGTGACCGTCCGCAACGGTCAGCCGGTGGTGACGGACGGGCCGTTCCTGGAGGCCAAGGAGTTCCTGGGCGGCTTCTACCTGGTCGACTGCGAGGACAGGGCGCGGGCGATCGAACTGGCCGCCCGCATCCCGGACTCCGCGATCGAGGGGCTGGGCGTCGAGGTGCGCCAGGTGATGTTCTCCGACGGACACTTGGAGGCATGACACAGCCGGACTTCGAGGACCTGCTGCGTGGGCTCACGCCGCAGGTCCTCGGCACGTTGGTACGACGGTACGGCCGCTTCGAGGGCTGCGAGGACGCGGTGCAGGAGGCCGTCCTCGCCGCCGCCGTGCAGTGGCCGTCCGAGGGGGTGCCGGACAACCCGCGCGGCTGGCTGGTGACGGTCGCCTCGCGGCGGCTGATCGACCGGCTGCGCGGCGACCGCGCGCGGCGCGAGCGGGAGTGGGCGACGGCGGCCGCCGAGGTGGTGCCGCAGGAGGTGCCGGACACCGACGACACGCTGCTCCTGCTGTTCCTGTGCTGCCACCCGGCGCTGACCGCCGCCTCGCAGACCGCCCTGACGCTGCGGGCGGTCGGCGGACTGACCACGGCCGAGATCGCCCGCGCGTTCCTGGTGCCGGAGGCGACGATGGCGGCCCGGATCACCCGGGCCAAGCAGCGGATCAGGGCCGCCGGGGGCTCGTTCGGGGAGCCCGGGCGGGCCCTGCCGGTGAAGGAGCGGGAGGAGCGGCTGCGGGTCGTCCTGCAGGTGCTCTACCTGATCTTCAACGAGGGCTACACCGCCTCCTCGGGCGGCGAACTGCACCGCCCGGACCTCGCCCGCGAGGCGATCCGGCTGACCCGGACGGTGCGCGCCCTGCTGCCGGAGGACGACGAGGTCACCGGGCTGCTCGCGCTGATGCTGCTCAACCACGCCCGCCGCGCGGCCCGCACGACGGCCTCCGGCGACCTGGTGCCGCTGGCCGAGCAGGACCGCGCGGCGTGGGACCGCGAGCTGATCGAGGAGGGAACGGCGCTGGTCAAGGCGGCGCTGGCGGGCCCGGGGCTCGGGCCGTACCAGCTCCAGGCCGCGATCGCCGCCACCCACGCCGACGCGGCCACCGCCGAGTCCACCGACTGGCGGCAGGTGTACGCCCTGTACCTGATCCTGGAGCGGATCGCCCCCAACCCGATGGTCACCCTCAACCGGGCGGTCGCCCTCGCCGAGACCGCGGGCCCGCGGGCCGGACTGGACCTCCTCGCCACCCTGGACGCGGACTCCCGGATGACCGGCCACCACCGGCTGCTGTCCGTCCGGGCGCACCTGCTGGAGCGGTCCGGCGACGCGGCGGGGGCGTACGAGCACTACCGGCGCGCCGCCCGGGGCACCGCGAGCCTCGCGGAGCGCCGGTACCTGGAGGCGCGGGCCGCCCGGGTGCGCCCGGCCGGGTGACCCCCGTCGGCTCCACCTCCCGGTCGCGCCGCGCCCCGGTGGAGCCCCGCCACGGTGGAGCCCCGCCCCGCCGTGACAGCGGCCTGGCAGGGCGCCGACGGCACGCCGACAGCCGGCCGACAGCGCCCGGTGGAAACCTCGGTGACGCCCGATCAGCACGTCGAACGAGAGAGCCGCCCGTGCCCCGACCCCGCCTCGCCACCGCCCTCCGCGCCGCCACCGCGGCCATCGCCGCGCTCCTGCCGGCCGGTCTGACCCCGGCCACCGCCACGGCGGCCGTGCCCGGCCCGCCGGTGCCGCGACTGGAGTGGCGGCAGACCTGCGCCGTGCCGCTGCCCGGGCCGGACCGGTTCGACTGCGACACCGCCCAGGTGCCACTGGACCACCGGGCCCCGCAGGGGGAGACCATCCGGCTCGCGCTGATCCGCCACCGCGCCACCGACCCGGCGCACCGCATCGGCACGCTGTTCTTCAACCCGGGCGGGCCGGGCATCCCCGCGACCCTGGCGCTGCCCGCCGTGTACGGCCTCTTCCCCGCGCGGGTGCGCGAGCGGTTCGACATCGTCGGCTTCGACCCGCGCGGCGTCGGCGGTTCCACCACCCTGGACTGCTTCCCGGACCCGGCCGCCGAAGCGGGCCTGCTCGCCGGGCTGCCGGCGGGCTTCCCGGTCGGCCCGGAGCAGCAGTCCGTGTGGGCCGGCACCTACGCGCGCTTCGGCCGGCAGTGCGCCGAGAGCGACCGGACCGGCCTGGCCGCCCACCTGTCCACCGCGGACGTCGCCCGCGACCTGGACCTGCTGCGCCGGGCGGTCGGCGACCGCCGGCTCAGCTACCTGGGCACCTCGTACGGGACGCTGCTCGGCGCCACCTACGCCAACCTGTTCCCCGACCGGGTCCGCGCGATGGTGCTGGACAGCGCCGTCGACCCGGTCGCCTGGACGACCGGCCGCGGCCCGGGGGACGGGGCACTCACCCCGTTCCTGCGCACCGGCAGCGACCTCGCCGCGGCCCGGGCGCTCGACGCCTTCCTCGACGCCTGCGCCGCCGCCGGCCCGGAGGGCTGCGCCTTCGCGGCGGGCGACGCCCCGGCGACCCGTGCCAAGTACGCCCGGCTGCTCGACCGGCTGCGCCGCACCCCGGTCGCGGTCGGTCCGCCGCAGCAGGCCGTGACGTACGACCTCGCCTCGGCGGTCTCGGCCGTCTCCACCCTGCTGTACACGGCCCAGCCGGTGGCCGGGCTCCCCGACAGCGGCTGGCCGGCCCTGGGCACCAGGCTGCAGCAGCTGTGGACCGCCCCCGACGCCCCGCCGTCGGCCGCGCCGACCGGCGGGGCACCCGGCCAGGCGCAGACCCTCGGCGCCCTGTGCGCCGACGCGGCCGGCCCGCCCGCCGGTGCCGCGTACCCGCCGCTGGCGGACCTCGCCGAGGCGCGCTCCGGCGCGACGGGCCCGTACTGGGTCTGGCAGACCCAGCGCTGCGCGGCCTGGCCCGCCGAGGCGGCCCGGGACCGCTACGAGGGGCCGTGGGACCTCCCGACCTCCGCGCCGATCCTGGTGGTGGCCAACACCGGTGACCCGGCCTGGCCCTACGAGGGCTCGCGCGCCCTGGCCGACACCCTCGCCCGCGGCCGCCTGCTGACCGTGGACGGCTACGGCCACACCGTCCTCGGCAACCCGAGCGGCTGCGCGGCCGGCTACGAGGAGCGCTACCTGATCGCCGGCCGGCTGCCCGCGCGCGGCCAGGTCTGCGCGCCGGACAGTCCGCCGTTCCCGGCGCGGGCCACCGAAACCGGGGCGACCTGACCGGGCCCGCCCCCCCGTGTGGGCCTGCGGCCCCCGGCCCCGGCCCCCGGCCCCAGGGGCGGAGGGCCGCGGCCGGTCAGCCCTTGCCGCCGGCCTTCAGCACCTGTGCCGCGGCCACGCCCGCCGCGCTGAAGCCGTGCCCGCCGCCCTCGACCTCGGCGGCGACGGCGAGGTCGCCGCGGTAGGCGATGAACCAGCTGTTGGTGGCCTGGCCGCCGGCCTCGACCGTGCCGGTCTTGGCGCCGATCTGGCCGGACAGTCCGGCCATCGGGGTCCGGGCGGTGCCCTGGGTGGCGGTCCTGGCCATCATGGCGCGCAGGTCCCGGGCGACGTCGGCGGGCAGCCGGCCGGGCGCCGCCACCCGCTTGGCGTCCTCCCGCAGCACGGGCTGGCGGAACGTTCCGCTCTGCACGGTGGCGGCGACGGAGGCCATCAGCAGCGAGTTGACCTGGATCCGGCCCTGGCCGATGTACGCCGCCGCGGCCTCGTCCCTGTTCCCGGGCGCCGGGATGGTGGCGTCCCGGCTCGGGACGCCGATGTGCCACTCCAGCCCGAGGCCGAACTGGTCGCGGGCCACGGTGGCGAGGGTGCCGGGCTGGAGCTTCTCCAGGCCCTTGTCGATGAAGCCGGTGTTGCAGGAGTGGGAGAAGTCGTCGGCGAGCGTGTAGGACGGGAAGTCGCCGCTCTCGTCGTTGTGCCAGGCGCGCGGGGAGTAGGTGGTCTCCTTGCACGGCACCACGGTGTCCGGGCCCACCCCGGCCTCCAGCAGGGCGGCCGCGGTGATCACCTTCATCGTGGAGCCGGGCGCCTGGCCGCCCGCGATCGCGCGGTTGAAGCCGCCCTGCGGGGAGTAGGCCATCGCCAGGATGTGGCCGGTGCTCGGCTGGACGGCCACCAGCGAGGCCGGATTGCCGTTCGCCGACTGCTGCTTGACCGCGTCCTCGGCCGCCTGCTGGAGGTCGGCGTCCAGGGTGAGCTTGACCTGCGGGGCGCTCTGCGGGGTCAGCACGAACAGCTGCTCCGGCTCGCTGCCGGCGCCGGCGGCGCCCGAGAGCACCACGGCCCGGCCGGTGACGGCGGTGGCGCCGTCCGGCGGGGCGATCTGGGGGAGCACGGTGCGCAGCGACGGGAAGGCGTCGAGCGGCCTGCCCTTGCGGTCGACGGGTTTGGCCGCGCCGTTGGGCAGGGCCTTCACCGCGATGGTCCGTCCCGGAGCGAGCTGGGGGTGGATCACGGACGGTTTCCAACGCACCACGGGCCGCCCGTCCCGGGAACGGACGAAGCCGAGCAGGCCGTCGTACTCCCAGGCGTTCGGGGTGTCCTCGAACTCGGCCTTCACCCGGAAGCCGACGGCCGGCTCGGACGGGCTGTCGGACTTCGCGGCGCCCGTCCCGGTGAGGGCGAGCGCGCGGGGCGCCACCTGCTCCTGGAACGCTGCCAGGGCTGCGCGGGCGGTCTCCGGGTGGTCCGTCAGGGCGGCGGCGGCCGGGAGGTCGCCGCGGCTCCAGGCCGCCAGGAACTCGGTGGCCGCGGCCTCGGCCTGCGCGGCGGTCGGCGGGTCCTGCGGGGTCTTCTCCACCGCGCCGGCCGCCTGGTGGCCGTTGCCGGACGGGCCGTTGTCGGTCACGGCGTTCAGCACGTTGTAGGCGCCGTAGCCGCCGACCGCCAGCAGGGCGGCGAACACCCCGCCGGCGGCCACCAGCACGACCCTGCGCGCGGTCGGGCCGCGCCGGCCCCCGTCGCCGTCCCCGTCCTCCTCGTCACCGAGGACGGCCGGCTCGGCCAGGTCGTCCAGATCGTCCAGGTCGTACCCGTCGTCGGCGGCGCCCCGGTCGTACTCCCGGCGGCCGTCGTGCCGGTCGTCCCTGTGTTCCTCGAACACGCTTCCATCCCCCCTGCGATCCTTCGTGTGCGGCGGGCACACCCCCTCCGGCATGTCGGCCCGCCGGCCCGATGGCCGGACGACGGTCCGTTCGGGCGCGGATCAGCCTATGCGGAGAGGGGTGGGCGGTCGACCGTCCGACCGGCCCACCCCACTGATGCGGCGCGCGCCCGGAAGGTTGCAGGCGCCGTCAGACCCAGGGGTCGGTGAAGGAACGGCCGGGGACGGGCTTGGCGATCAGGGCGATGGGGGTGAAGAAGCCGACCTGGCCGATGGCGAGCATCAGCGTGGTCAGCGCCTTGTCGTCGTAGTGCCCGGCGACCTCGGCGTACAGCGCGTCCGGCACCCGTTCACCGTGCGGGGCGGGCTGGAGGACGGCCTCGACCAGGGCGAGCGCGGCGCGCTCGGGGGCGGTGAAGTACGGGGAGTCCGGCCAGCCCGCCACCGAGGCGATCTGCTCCTCCGAGGCCCCGGCCTTGCGGAGCAGGCCGGTGTGCAGGACGGTCAGGTAGGTGCTGCCGGCGATCTGGCCGGCCCGCAGCTGGACCAGGCCGATGGTGGTGCGGGGCACGGACCGGTTGCCGGTGGCCCGGAACAGCGCGGCCGAGACCTCGGCGATCTCGGGCACGAGCTCCACCGGGTCCTGGGCCATGCGCGGGCGCGGCGGGACCTCGGCGGTGATCGGTCGGGTGTTCATCGTGGCGTTCCTCTTCTCGCGGGTGAACCGTGCGGTCACCGGTCCGACGGATCGCGGCGCGGATGTGTGACAGCCGGAGCCGCCGAGTTTCGCCCGGAGTGTCAGGACCGCCCGGTGCCCTACGCGCCGGCGCCCCGGCCCAGCACCGCCGGCGTCGGCCCGTCCGGCCGTACGGTGATGCTGTACGCCGCCCCCGTCGGCCGGGAGAGGAACGTCAACGGCCCCATCGGCAGCAGGAGTTCCAGCAGCGCCGTGGACTCGCGCAGCGCGAACCGGGTGCCCAGGCAGGCGCGGGCGCCGAGGCCGAACGGGAAGTAGGCGCCGAGCTGCCCGGGGCGGTCCGCGCCGGGGGCGAAGCGGGCGGGGTCGAAGCGCTCCGGGTCGGGCCACAGTGCGGGGTCGCGGTGGGTGAGGAACGGGCAGACCAGCACGTCCGTCCCGGCGGCGATGCGGTGCCCGGCGAGGACGTCGTCCTCGACGGCGTGCCGGGGGAGCAGCCAGGCGGAGGGGTAGAGCCGCAGCGTCTCGCTCACCAGCGCCTGCGGATCGGCGGACCGGGCCCCGGGGTCGCGGTCGAGCAGCAGGAAGAGCCAGGTGAGCGTGGTGGCCGTGGTCTCGTGCCCGGCGACGAGCAGGGTGACCAGCTCGTCGCGGATCAACCGGTCGGTGTACGCCGGGTCCTGTGCGCCCGCCTCGATCAGCACCCGGAGCACGCCGGGCTCCTCGGTCGGGCCGGCCGAGCGCGCCGCGTCGATCGCGGCGTGCGCCACCGCGTCGATCCGGGCGAGGTCCCCGGCGACGGCGTCCCGGGCGTCCGCCGCGTTGGTCGGCAGCGTCGGCATCGCCGCCACCACCCGTTCCACCGAGCGGAGTTCGTTGTCCGTGTGATCGTCCAGCGGCAGCCCGGTGAGCGCCCGCCAGACGGTGTCCAGGGCGAAGCCGCGCATCTCCTCGGCGACGTCGAAGACCTCCCCGGTACGCCGGTAGCCCTCCCAGCGCTCGGCGGTGCGGTGCGCCGCCGCGGCGATCCGCCGCTCGTAGCGGCGCATCCCGGTTCCGGTGAACTGGGACTGCAGCAGCCGCCGTTGACGCTTCCAGGGCTCCCCGGCGGCGGACAGCACGCCGTCCCCGACCAGCATCCGGGCGCGGTGGGAGCGCTTGACGTACCGGTCCGGGTGGTGGCCCAGGACGTGCTGCACCGCGGCCGGGTCGGTGACCAGCACGGTCGGCGTCGGGCCGAGCCGGAAGGCGGCGACGCCGCCGACGCCGCGCTGGGTGCGGGCCAGCAGGTCGACGAGCTGCGCCTCCTCGGCCCGCCACTGCTCGACGGCCTCGGCGGCCAGCTCCGGTACCGGGCGGGTGTCCGTGCTCACGGGGTGCTTCCTTCCGGTCTGCTGACGGGGCGTCCGTGCCGGATCCGACTCTATGTTAGGGCAGGCTCGGCCCGGGTTGCGCCGACCGGGCGGCGGGCCGGCCGTCATGCTCGACACCGCGCAGCGGCTCGCGCTGGACTGGCCCGGGGTGCGGGAGACGCCGCTGCCGGAGGAGGGCGCCGGGACGCACTTCCGGTACCGCTACGAAGGCCTGCGGCTGCTGGCGCAGTCCGACAACCGGATGTTCCTGATCCCGCGGCGGTGGATCTGGGCCACCGGCAACGTGCTGGTCCTCCCGATCGACTCCGGTGTCCGGGTGGCCTTCCACGCCGGCTGAGCGCCCACCCCGCACACGGCTGCGCCGCGGTCCGTCCCCCTCGACGGACCGCGGCGCAGCGGCTTCAGTGGGCTTCGGTGTGCCCCGGGGTCGTCAGCGCGGCCCGGTCACACCTGCTGCCAGAGCGCCGGGACGATCGGCGGCTCCCAGCCGACCTGGGCGGTGTGGGCCTGGAGGCAGCGGTAGCTGACCCCGTTGTAGGTCACGACGTCGCCCGCCTGGTAGGTGGTGCCGGGCGCCCAGGTGCCGCCGGGGTTGGTCGGGCCGTTGCCCACCACCAGGGAGAAGCTGGTGCCGTGGGTGGCCGTGCCGGTCCCGGTCAGGGTGATGGTGTAGGTGCCGGCCGCGGTCGAGGCGGAGGTGGCGACGGTGAGCGTCGCCGAGCCGCCGGACTGCACCGAGGACGGGCTGAAGGAGACCGTCACGCTGGCCGGGGCGCCCGAGGCGGTCAGGTTGACCGTCTGGGCCGAGCCGGAGGTGGTCGTGGTGGCGACCGTCGCGGTGGCGCTCTCACCGGGCTTGACGGTGGCGGTGGTCGGGTTCACCGAGAGGGAGAAGTCGTCCGCGGGTGCGGTGCCGCCGACCGAGGTCTTCCACAGGGTGTACGCCACGCCGTCCGCGTTGCGGTTCAGCACCGTCGCGTCGACGTTGCTGGTGGTGTCGCAGGAGGAGTGGTAGCAGGAGTCGTAGGAACGGCCCGCCGTGCCGCCCCACTTGGCCGCCTGCGCCGAGGTCTTGGTGGCGTCGGCGCCGGCCGCGTAGCCCGAGGTCGGGATGCCGGCCTGCTGGAAGGAGTAGTCGTCCGAGCGGCCCTGGCCCTCGACGTTCTCCTCCGGCTTGAGGTTCAGCGAGTCCCAGTAGGCCTTCATCGGCGCGGCGGCGGCGGAGTTGAGGTTGTTGATGAAGTAGCCGGCGTTGGGCGAGCCGACCATGTCGAAGTTGTAGTACGCCTTGATCGCGGAGCGCTGGGCGGAGCCCAGCTGGCCGACGTAGGACTGCGAGCCCTGCATGCCCTGTTCCTCGCCGGTCCACCAGGCGAACCGGACGTGCCGGGTCAGGCTGGGGTTCTGCTGGGCGAGCACGAGCGCGTTCTCCAGCAGGACGGCCGAGCCGGAGCCGTTGTCGTTGATGCCGGGGCCGGCCGAGACGCTGTCCAGGTGGGCGCCGAACATGGTGACCTGGTCGGCCGGGCCGCCGGGCCAGTCGGCGATCAGGTTGTTGGACTGGTAGGAGCAGGAGGTGCAGGTCTGCTCGGTGACGCTGTAGCCGGCCGCCTGCAGCTTGCCCTTGATGTACGCCAGCGACTGGCTGTGCCCGGCGCTGCCCGCCCGGCGGTTCCCGCCGTTCTGGTTGGCGATGCTGTTCAGCTGGGTCAGGTGGGCCTGCACCTTGGCGACGTCGATGTCGGGCGCGGGCCCGCCGGGGTTGCCGCCGCCGCCGACGGTGAGGCTGTACTGGGCGGTGTGGGTGGTGCTGCCGGCGGTGCCGGTGACGGTGATCTGGTACGTCCCGGCCACGGCCGCCGCGGAGGCGGACAGGCTCAGGGTGGAGGACGAACCGGCCTGCACCGAGGAGGGGTTGAAGGTCGCGGTGACGCCGGACGGCAGGCCGGAGGCGGTCAGGGCGACGGTCGACGCGGTGCCCGAGGTGACGGCGGTGCTCACCGTGGAGGTGGTGGTCGCGCCGGGCTGGACGGAGCCGGACGTCGGGCCGAGCGACAGCGAGAAGTCGTTGTTGCCGGACGGCGCGCAGGTCGGGTCACCGCTCTGGGCGGGAACGCTGACGGCGTCCCAGGCGGCCTTCGCCCGGTTGAAGAAGGTGCAGGTCGGGTCGAGGCTCTTGGCCGCGGTCAGGGTGGCGGTGCGGTACCGCTTGTAGGTCATGCCGCTGGTCTTGAGCAGCATGCCGCCGTAGAAGACCCGGCCGGCGTCCTTGATGCCGATGCCGGTGACGGAGGAGTTGTTGCAGGTCGGGCTGGTGGGCTTGCCGCCGCCGGGGTTGGAGCCCTCGGCGAGCAGGTAGAACCAGTGGTTCAGCGGCCCGGCCGCGGCGTGCTCCTCGGTCTGCGGGATCGACGCCGAGTAGCAGTTGGGGTTGTTGCTGACCAGCGACGGGTTGTACATGTTGCGGATCGGCCCGTTGCCGACCAGGTTGATCATCTCGCCGACGGTGTAGTCCGGGGAGTCGTACGGGGCGGGCTCGTTGGCGTACGCCTCGGTCAGCGCGCCCATGATGTCGCCGGTGGCCTCGCCCAGCCCGGACTCGTTGTTGGCGCCGCCGGGCGTGTACTGGTCGATGCCGTGGCCGAACTCGTGGCCGACCACGTCGATGGCGGCGATCCACTTGTTGGCCTGGCTGTGGCCGATGGATATCGTGGAGCCGTCCCAGTAGGCGTTGACGTCGCTGAGGCCGACCTTGACCGGCCAGCTGCCGCCGTTGCCGTTGTGCCCGTTGCGACCGAGCCAGTCGCGGAGCATGTCCCATTCCTTCTGGGCCGCGAACATCGAGTCCGCGCAGCCGGTCTCCTTGCTGGTGGCGCTGCCGGTGCCCCAGGAGTCGCTCGACTTGGAGAACACCTGTCCGGTGCTGTAGTCGGAACAGGACAGCCCGGGGCGGTTGGGGTCGCGCAGCGAGTAGGAGCTGCCCGAGCCGGTGGTGCTGATGGTGACGGGGGAGGGGCCGTTCCACTCGCTGTTGATGGTGCCGGCGCGCACGTCGTCGTAGCTGTCGACCACCTCGCCGGTCGCCGCGTCGACGAAGACGTGCAGGGTGCTGGGCGCCGAGGCGGTGCGGCCCTTGAGGACGGTCTCCCAGGCGAGCCTGCTGCTGCCGTCCTTCACCCGGACGACCAGTCGGCGGGAGTCCACCGAGTCCACCGTCGCCAGCTTGGTGCGGGCGGTCCGTTCCGCCTGCTCCGCGCTCACCTGCGGCGTGGTCGAGCCGCCGACCGGGCCGGGGGCGGCGGACTGCAGGGCGCGGACCTTGCCCTGCCCGTCGGCCAGCACCACCGCGTCGCCGCCGACCACCGGCAGGCCGCGGTAACTGCGTTCGTACGCCACCGAGTACAGACCGCCGACCCACGGGGTGACGGCCTTGCGCTCGTACGTCTCGTCGGGGCCCTTGGCCAGGGCGTCCAGTCCCGCCGCGGCCGCGGCGTCGGCCGCGTTGACGGCGGCGGCCAGCGCGCTCGGCGGCGCGGGAGAGGGGGCGGGTGCGGCGGTGGCCGGCCCCGCGGTGGCGGCGATCATGCCGGCCAGTACGGTCAGGGTGGTCGCCGTGGTCAGCAACCGGCCTGCGGAAACTCTGCGTTGCATCGAGGCTCCTCGCATGTGGGGGTCCTCGACCGCGGACGGGCATGGCTGGTGGCGCACCGCCGGGCCGCTACTGGGGGACGGCCGGGGCGGGCCGTCCGCGCTCGGGTGCCCGAACCCTCACACGGCGTCATGCTCGGGTCAATGCCCGGTGCGCTCCGGGCAACGGGTTGGCAAATTCCGTCAAGCCCGCCGCCCCGGCTTTGCGTCAAGCTGGGGTTTTCCTCAAGTGGTTGAGACCACGTCATGTACGGGACGGGTGGCGATCGAGTACCGTCCTCGTCATCGGAGTCGTCGGAACCACTGGAATCGTCGACAGGCCCCGCGACCGGCCGGGGGACGATGCGCCCGGGGAGGAAGCCGTGCAGCGGAACCGGGTGGCCCCCGCGTCGGCGGTGTCGCCGGACGACCGGGGGCAGGACGCCTGGCGGGAGTTCGGCGCCCGGTTGCGGCACTGGCGGCGGCGGGCCGGCCTCACCCAGGCGCAGCTCGGCGCCGGCATCGGCTACGACCACACGGCGGTCAGCAAGATCGAGCACGGGGCCCGCCGGGTCACCCCCAGGGTCGCCGACCGGATCGACGACCTCCTCGGTGCCGCCGGCGAGTTGAGCGCCGCCTGCCAACGCGCCGAGAGCGCCGAACTGTGCGATCTGGAGGCCTTCTCGCCCGCCCTGCTCCGGCCCCCGCTGCCGGGCGGGGCACCGGTCGGCCCGCCCGTCGCTCTCCCGGCCCCCGCCCCGCTGCGACTGCCGGACTACGGCCTGCTCTGCCCGCTGCACGGAGCCGAGGGCTGCGTGGTCCCCGAGCCCGGCGAACTCGCGGCCCTGCACGCCGAGTTCTGCGCCGCTTCGGTGCTCGCCGACCCGGCCGCCGCCCGGCCGCTGGACGGCCTCACCGTGCACGCCCTGACCGGGCTGCTCGCCGCCCACCTGCGCTCGGGCGAGACCGGCGACCGGCCCGGCCTCGCCGCCGCCGTCGAACGCACCCTGCACGCCGTGCTCGCCCGGCTCGCCGCCGCCCCCGCCGCACAGCGCGGTCCGCTGGTCCGACTGGCCGCCGAGCACGCCCACGCGGCCGGTGCGCTGCGGATGCAGAACGGCCGCAACGCCACCGCGATGGCCTGCTACGACCGGGCCCTCACCTGGGCCGGGCTGGCCGGGGACCAGGCCACCCAGGTCGGCACCCTGAGCGACATGAGCATCCTGGCCCGGCTGGACGGCGACCCGCTCGCCGCCCTCGGCTACGCCCGCGAGATCGAGCGGGTGGCCCCGGACCGGCACTGGGCCGGGGCGATGGGGCGGGTCAGCCGGGCCCGGGCGCACGCGCTCACCGGTGACGTGCGGGCGACCGTCCGCCAGATCGGCCTGGCACGGGCACACCTGGACCACATCGGCGCGCAGGACGAGCTCGACGTGCCCTGGCTCTCCATCGCCTCGATGCGGATGCGGGTGGAGTCCGCCGCGGCGGCCGCGCTGCGCGACCTCGCCGTCGCCACCGACGACCCCCGGCTGGCCCGCCGGGCGCTGGACGCCACCGAGACCGCCCTCGGCCTGCTCGGCCCGGACCAACTGCCCTCCAGTCGACTGCTCTTCGTCGTCCGGGCGGCCGACTGCCACGTCTGCGCGCACGATCCGGCGACGGCCGTGGAACTGCTCGGCCCCGCCCTGGAGGCGACCGGCGCGACCGCGCTGCCCGCGCTGGTCGAGTACGAGTTGCGCGGTCTGCGGGACCGTCTCGCGGCGCACGCGCCCCGTGCCGCACGCCGATTGGCGGAGCCGGCCCGCTCCTGACCCGGTTCGCCTCCGGCCCGCTCGGCCCCCGGCCCGGCCCGCTGTCCCGGCGCTCGTGGCGAGGGCCGCCGGGTTTGGCCGGATCGAGAGCGGCGCAGGGCGGCGCAGAAGGGGCGCACATCGGCGCTCACTGGCCTGCAGAGCCGCCACCGCGCACCGTCAAGTCCCGCTACTTTTCGAAAATGCGCCCCCTTTGCGCCGTCCAGACGTCAACTTCGTGCGCGTATAGTCCGCCGATCGGGTCATTCATGGAGTTAACACGTCGAATGACTGTCACGGCGCGCGTCTGCCGCTAGAGTCTCTGACGTTTCCAGTCGTTAGTCCGCGAAGAACGGGGGGCGCGTGCTGTCAGCCATTGCCCGCCGGCTCGCCCATCCGCTGCTGCTCCTGGGTGTGCTGTGCACTGCCGTCGCAACCCTGCACTTCCACTGGGCGTCGGACCGGGTCTCCCCGCTCTTCCTGGTCGCCGTCCTCGGCTACCTCGCGCTCCTGGAACGGGTGATCCCGTACCGGACGGACTGGCACCCCAGCCGACGTGAACTCGGCTGGTACGGCGTCTACTTCGTGCTGAGCATGGTCGGCGGAGGGCTGGCCCAGGGGCTGGTGGCGACGCTGGTGGAGACGCTCGGCCCGGCCCACCCGGCGCTGCCCTTCGCGGTGGAGATCCCACTCGCGCTGCTGGTCGGCTCGCTCGGCGACTACCTCGTGCACCGCTGGTCCCACCGCAACCGGTGGCTCTGGCGGCTGCACGGGGTGCACCACGTCCCGGACAAGGTCAACGTCGCGAACAACGGCGTCAACCATTTCCTGGACGTGTTCGTCGCGCAGTCCGTGGTCCAACTGTCGCTGGCGCTGATCGGATTCTCCCCGGATTCAGTGTTCGTGGTCGGAATATTCGTCCTGGCTCAGGGGTATTTCGTCCACGCCAACATCGAAGTCCGAATCGGCCCGCTCGGCCACATCCTGGCCGGGCCGGAACTCCACCGCCTGCACCACAGCACCGACCTCGCCGAAGCCGGCCACTACGCCTCCGACCTCTCGCTCTGGGATCACCTGTTCGGGAGCTTCACCTGGCGGCCGGGCCGAGTGCCGAAGGCCGTCGGCCTCACCGACCCGGCCGCGTTCCCCGCCACCGGCGAACTCGGCGCCACCCTGCTGCACCCGTGGCGCCGGCCGAAGACCACCGAACAGTCCGTCTGAACCAGGCCGGAGAGGCCGTTCCCACTTGCCCGTGTCCCCGGCGTCACGCCGTCACCCCCGGATTGGATCATGACCTCCTCGCCCTTCGCCGTGCCCCGCGAACGCATCGCGATCACCGGTATCGGCTGCCGCCTGCCGGGACACGCCAACGACCACCGCTCCTACTGGCTCAACCTGATCGAGGGCCGGGACTGCCTCACCGAGACTCCCGCCGACCGCTACGACACCGGCACCCTGGGCAGCAGGGACCGGGCCAAGCCGGGGCGGCTGATCGGCGGCCGGGGCGGCTACATCGACGGCTTCGACACCTTCGACCCGGACTTCTTCGGGATCAGCCCGCGCGAGGCCGAACACATGGACCCGCAGCAGCGCAAGCTCCTGGAGGTCAGCTGGGAGGCCCTGGAGGACGGCGGCCTGCGCCCCGATGAGCTGGCCGGCCGGGAGGTCGGCGTCTACATGGGCGCCTTCACCCTCGACTGGAAGATCCTCCAGTTCGCCGACCTCGACTTCGCCACCATCGCGGCGCACACCGCCACCGGCACCATGATGACGATGGTGTCCAACCGGATCTCGCACTGCTTCGACTTCCGCGGGCCCAGCGTCTCGATCGACACCGCGTGCAGCTCCTCCCTGGTCGCGGTGCACCTCGCCTGCCAGAGCCTGCTCCGAGGCGAGACCGAACTCGCGCTGGCCGGCGGGGCGTTGCTGCACATGGCGCCGCAGTACACGATCGCCGAGACGAAGGGCGGCTTCCTCTCCGCGGACGGCCGCTCGCGCGCCTTCGACGCCTCCGCCGACGGCTACGTCCGGGCCGAGGGCGTCGGCGTGGTCGTGCTCAAGCGGCTCTCCGACGCGCTGCGCGACGGGGACCCGGTGCACGCCGTCATCCTCGGCACCGGCGTCAACCAGGACGGCCGCACCAACGGCATCACCGTGCCCAGCGCGGACGCCCAGGTCACCCTGATCGAGCGGGTCTGCGAGGAGGCCGGGGTGCTGCCCGGCAGCCTCCAGTACGTCGAGGCGCACGGCACCTCCACCCCGGTCGGCGACCCGATCGAGGCGGCCGCCCTCGGCCGGGTGCTCGGCATCGGCCGCCGCGCCGGGGACCGCTGCTACGTCGGCTCGGTCAAGACCAACATCGGGCACACCGAGGCGGCGGCCGGCGTCGCCGGGCTGATCAAGACGGCGCTCGCGATCAAGCACCGCCGCATCCCGCCGCACCTCAACCTGGAACGGCCCAACCCCGGCATCGACCTGGACGCCCTGCCGTTCGAGATCCCGACCGCCCCGGTGGAGTGGCCCGAGCACACCGGTCCGGCCCGGGCCGGCGTCAACTCCTTCGGCTTCGGTGGCACCAACGCCCACGTCCTGCTGGAGGAGCCGCCGCGGCCCGGGCCCGCCAAGCCGGTGGCCGGCCCGGCCCGCACGGTGCTGCCGCTGAGCACCAAGGACGCCGCCGGACTGCCCGAACTCGCCGCCGCCGTACGGCAGGAGCTCGCCGACGGCACGGCGCCGGCCGACCTCGGCCACACCCTGGCGCACCGCCGCCAGCACCTGCCCGAGCGGCTCGCGGTGGTCTACTCCACCCGGGAGGACCTGGACGAGGCGCTGGCCGCGTACGGGCGCGGCGAGGAGCATCCGCGGGTGGTCCAGGGCCGCGCCCGGGAGCGCCGGCAGCGCCGACTGGCCTGGGTGTTCACCGGCATGGGCCCCCAGTGGTGGGGGATGGGCCGGGGGCTGTACGAGCACGAGCCGGTCTACCGCGAGGCCGTGCAGGCCGTCGACCGGGAGATCCGCGCCCAGGCCGGCTGGTCGCTGCTGACCGAGCTGGGCCGGGACGAGGCGGACTCCCGGATGGCCGAGACCTGGCTGGCCCAGCCCGCCAACTTCGCCGTCCAAGTGGGTCTTTCGGCGCTCTGGCGGAGCCACGGCCTGCGCCCGGACGCGGTCGTCGGACACAGCACCGGCGAGGTCGCCGCCTTCCACGAGGCCGGGGTGTACGACCTGGCCGACGCCGTGCGGGTGGTGCTGGCCCGCAGCCGGCTCCAGCAGCGCCTGGCCGGCACCGGCACCATGCTCGCCGTCGGCCTGCCCGAGGCCGAGGCGGAGCGCCGGATCCGCCCGTTCCGCTCCCAGATCTCGCTCGGCGCGGTCAACAGCCCCTCCGCGGTGACCCTGGCCGGGGACGCCGAGGCGCTGGCCGAACTGGCCGAAGGGCTGCGGGAGGAGGGCGTCTTCGCCCGCCTGCTGGACGTCGAAGTGCCCTACCACAGCGTGCGGATGGACCCGATCCGGGACGAGCTGGTGGCCTCGCTCACGGCCATCAAGCCGCAGGAGGCGCGGCTGCCGCTCTACCTGACGGCCCGCGAGGGGCTCGCCCGGGGGCCCGAGCTGGACGGCGAGTACTGGTGGCAGAACGTCCGCAACCCGGTGCGCTTCCGGGCCGCCGTCGAGCGGATGGCCGAGGACGGGCACGGGCTGTTCCTGGAGCTGGGGCCGCACCCGGTGCTCGGGCACGCGATCCGGGAGTGCGCGGAGCAGTCCCACAGCCTTCCCTCGATCCGCCGGCAGCAGGACGAACCCGAGCGCTTCGCCCGTAGCCTCGCCGAACTGCACACTCTCGGCGTCGAGTTGAGCTGGGCCGCGCTGCACCCGGCCGGCCGCCCGGTGCCGCTGCCCGGCTACCCGTGGCGGCGCGACCGGTACTGGGTGGAGCCCAAGCCGGTCGAGCAGGTCCGGCTCGGGCAGCTGGACCACCCGCTGCTCGGCCGCCGCACCGCGAGCGCCCAGCCCGGCTGGACCGTCGCCCTCGACCCCGAGCGGCTGCCCTACCTGGCCGACCACCGGATCGAGGGCCAGGTGGTATTCCCGGCCGCCGGATACCTGGAAATGGCCGCCCAGGCCGTCCGCACCCTGACCGGCGGCACCGAGGTGACACTGGCCGAGGTCGAGCTCAACCGGGCGCTGTTCCTCTCCGAGACCGAGCCCGTCACCGTCCAGTTCGGCTACGCGCCCGAGGACGCCCGCTTCACCGTTGCCTCCATCCCGGCCGGCGGCGAGCCGGGCGTGCACGCCTGCGGGCGGGTCCGCACCGGCCAGCGCCGCGCCTACGGGCCCGCCCTGGACCCGGACGCCCTGCGCGCCCGCGGGCGGCACCTCGACGGCCCGGACTGCTACCGGCAGCTCGCCGACCGCGGCTACGACTACGGGCCCGCCTTCCGGACCATCACCGAGGTGTGGGCCGGCCCCGGCGAGGCGCTGGCCCTCCTGCGGCCCACCGGGCGGCTCGGCCCCGACGCGGCCGACCACCACCTCCACCCGGTGCTGCTGGACGGCTGCTTCCAGACCCTGCTCGCCACCCGGCTGGAGACGCCCGAGGGCGGCAGCGTCCGGCTGCCCGTCTCGATCGAGGAGGTCCGGCTCGACGCGATCGGCGACCGCCCGCTGTGGGTGCACGCCACCGTCACCCGGGACAGCGGCGAGGAGCTCGTCGGCGACCTCGCGCTCTACACCGAGGACGGCACCCCGGTCGGCACCGTCACCGGGTTCAAGGTCGCCGACGTCGCCCAGGCCCCGGCCTCCGTCGGCCTGGCCACCATCGACGGCTGGCTCACCGAGGTCGACTGGATCGACGCCCCCGCGGCTGCCACCGAGGAGACCCCGGGCGACCTGGTGCTGTTCGCCGACGGGAACGGCCTCGCCGAGCGGCTGGCCGCCCTGGCCGCCGCGCGCGGCACCCGGTGCCACCTGGTCCGGCCCGGCGCGCGGTACCGGCACGGCGAGGACGCCTCGACCGTCCGGCCGGACTCCGCCGAGGACGTCCGGCGGCTGTTCGCCGACCTCGACCCAGGTTTCGGCACCGTCGTCCACCTCTGGAACCTCGACCAGCCCGCCCTGGCCGCCGCCACCGCCGACCGCCTCGGCCCGCTCGCGACCCTCGGCGCCTACTCGCTGATCACGCTCGCCCAGGCCCTGCCCGACGCCCGCCCGGACGGCCGGCTGCACATCGTCACCCGGGGCACCCAGCCCGCCGCCCCCGGCGACCGGGTCGAACCGCTCGGCGCCCCCGCGTGGGGCATCGGCCGGGTGCTCTGGCAGCAGGAGCTGGTCGCCCAGCGCGGCACCCTGGTCGACCTCGACCCGGCCGTCGACGCCGCCGACCAGGCCGAGGCGCTCCTCGCCGAACTCGCCGCCCGGGACGAACAGGAGATCGCCCTGCGGGCCGGCGGCCGGCTCACCAGCCGGCTGCGGCAGGCCGAGGGCCTCACCCGCCCGCTGCCGCCGGTCCTGCGCCCCGACGGCAGCTACCTGGTCACCGGGGCCTTCGGCGCCCTCGGCCGGCTGCTCTGCCGCACCCTCGTCCGGCGCGGCGCCCGACGGCTGATCCTGGTCGGCCGCACCACCCTGCCCGAGCGCTCCGCGTGGGCGTACACCGACCCGGACACCCCCGCCGGCGAGCGGATCGCCTTCCTGCGCGAACTCCAGGCGCTCGGCGCCGAGCCGCTGCTCGCCCCGGTCGACGTCACCGACGAGGCCGCCCTCACCGACTGGCTCGCCGACTACCGGCAGCGTCAACGCCCCCCGATCCGCGGCGTGTTCCACCTCGCCGGGCAGGTCAAGGACACCCTGCTGGCCCAGATGGACCGCCCGTCCTTCGACGCCGGCTACGCCCCCAAGGTGATCGGCGGCCACCTGCTGCACCGGCTGCTGCGCGAGGAACCGCTCGACCACTTCGTGCTGTTCGCCTCCGTCGCCTCGCTGCTCACCACCGCCGGGCAGACCAACTACGCGGCCGGCAACGCCTTCCTGGACGCCCTGGCCCACCACCGCCGGGCCCAGGGGCTGCCCGGGCTCAGCCTGGACTGGGGCCCGTGGGCCACCGGCATGATCGAGGAGCTGGGCCTGGTCGCCCACTACCGCGACGCCCGCGGCATGAGCTCGCTGCCGCCGGACGCCGGAACGGCCGTCCTGGAACGCGTCCTCGGCCAGGACCGCGCCCAGCTGCTGGTCGCCACCGTGGTCGACTGGCCGACCTTCCTCGCCTGGTACCCGGCCCCGCCGCCGCTGGTCGCCGACCTCGCGGCGAGCGCCGCCGAGCAGGCCCCGGCCGAGACCGGCGGCTTCCTGGACGCCTACCGTGCGGCCGGCCCGCAGGCCCGCCGGGAACTGGTCGTCGAGCGCCTCACCGCCGCCGCGGCGGCCGTGCTGCGGATCGGCGCCGAACGGATCGACACGGAGACCAGGCTCGGCGCGCACGGCCTGGACTCGCTGCTCGCCATGGAGCTGCGCGCCCGGGTGCACGGCGAACTCGGCGTCGCCCTGCCGGTGGTGGCCCTGCTCAGCAACGGCACCGTCGGCGACCTGGTCGACCTGCTCACCGAGGGCCTCGCGGAGCGGCTCGCCGACGCCGGCCCGACCGAGGCCGAGGTGGAGCTGTACACCGACGAGTCCCGCTTCCCGCTCACCCACAACCAGCAGGCGCTCTGGTTCCTGCGCCTGCTGCACCCGGACGGCTTCGCGTACAACATCGGCGGCGCCGTGGAGGTCCGCGCGGAGCTCGACCCGGAGCTGATGTTCGCGGCCTTCCGCCACCTCGTGGCCCGGCACCCCGAACTGCGCGCGGCCTTCACTGCCGAGGAAGGCCGCCCGGTCCAGCGGATCCGGGAGGAGGCGGAGGCCGACACCGGGCTGTTCGACGTCGAGGGCCGGCCGTGGGAGGAGATCCACGACCTGATCGTCCACGAGTACCGGCGGCCGTACGACCTCGCCGAGGACCCGCTGGTACGGCTGCGGCTGTTCCGGCGCGGGCCGGACCGCTGGGTGCTGATGAAGGCCGTCCACCACATCGTCTCGGACGCGATCTCCACCTTCACCTTCATCGAGGAGCTCTTCGAGGTCTACGAGGCGCTGCGGCAGGGGCGCACCCCGGAACTGCGCCCGGTGCCCGCCCGCTACCTGGACTTCCTCAACCGCCAGAACCGCTTCCTGGCCGGGCCCGAGGCCCGGCGGATGCTCGACTACTGGCGCGGCCACCTGCCGGCCGAGATGCCGGTGCTGGCCCTGCCCACCGACAAGCCGCGCCCGGCGGTGCAGACCCACAACGGCGCCTCCGAGTTCTTCCGGCTGGACGCCGAACTCACCGCCCGCGTGCACGAGTTGGCCCGTGCCAACGGTGCCACCCCGTTCATGGTGCTGATCGGCGCCTACTACCTGCTGCTGCACCGCTGGTCCGGCCAGCCGGACATCGTGGTCGGCAGCCCGGTCACCGGCCGCACCCAGGAGGAGTTCGCCTCCGTCTACGGCTACTTCGTCAACCCGCTGCCGCTGCACGTGAGCCTGGCCGGCGAGCCGACCGTGGCCGAACTGCTGGCCCGGGTGCGCGAGAGCGTGCTCGGCGGGCTCGACAACCAGGAGTACCCCTTCCCGCTGCTGGTCGAGCAGCTGGGGCTGCAGCACGACCCGAGCCGCTCCGCGGTGTTCCAGGCGATGTTCATCCTGCTCACCCACAAGGTCGCCGTGGAGCGCTTCGGCTATCGCCTGGAGTACATCGAACTCCCCGAGGAGGAAGGCCAGTTCGACCTCACGCTGTCCGCCTACGAGGACCGCGCCGACGGCTGCTTCCACTGCGTCTTCAAGTACAACTCCGACCTCTTCGAGCCCGCCACCGTCCAGCGACTGGCCGCGCACTACCGCAACCTGCTGGACGCCATGACCCGCGCCGCCGAGGGCGAGCCGGTCGGGCGGCTGCGGATGCTGGACGGGGCCGAACGCCGCGAGATCCTCAGCGGCTTCAGCGGCGCCGAGCGGCGGATCGAGCACGACACCCCGGTGCCGGAGCTGATCGCCAAGGCCGCCGCCGAGCGGCCGGAGGCCGTCGCGGTGGTCGCGCCCGGCCGGGACGGCGCGCGCCGACTGACCTACGCCGAACTGGACCGTCAGTCCCAGCGCACCGCCGTCCGGCTGCGCGAACTCGGCGTTGGTGAGGGCTCCGTGGTTGCGGTCTGCCTGGACAAGACGCCCGAGCTGATCAGCACCCTGCTGGCGATCTGGCGGGCCGGCGCCGCCTACCTGCCGCTCGACCCCGGCCACCCGGCCGACCGGCTCGCGTACCAGGTGGAGGACGCCGGGGCGGCCCTGGTGGTGGTCGACCACCGGTGCCCGCCGGCGGCCGAACTCCCCGCCCGGATCGTCACCCTGGAGGAGCTGGACCGGCCCGTGACCGGCGGCGCCGTACCGCTGCCCGCGGCCGACCCGGCCCGGGCCGCCTACCTGATCCACACCTCGGGCTCCACCGGCCGCCCCAAGGGGGTCCGGGTTGACCACCGCAACCTGGCCGCCGTCACCGCCGGCTGGCGCGCCGAGTACCGGCTGGACACCGAGGTCCGGGTGCACCTCCAGATGGCCGGCACCGCCTTCGACGTCTTCTCCGGCGACCTCGCCCGGGCGCTCAGCACCGGCGGCACCCTCGTCCTGGTCGACCGCGAGCTGCTCTTCGACACCGCCCGGCTGTACCGGGTGATGCGCGAGGAGGCCGTGCACGGCGGCGAGTTCGTGCCCGCCGTGGCCCGCGCACTGCTGGCCCACTGCGAGCGGGAGGGCCTGACGCTGGACTTCCTGCGACTGCTGGTCGTCGGCTCCGACTCCTGGAAGGCCGCCGAGCACCAGCGGGTGCGCGCCCTGTGCGGGCCGCGGACCCGACTGGTCAACTCCTACGGGCTGACCGAGGCCAGCGTCGACAGCACCTACTACGAGGGCGCGACCGACCGGCTGGAACCCGGCCGGATGGTGCCGATCGGCCGGCCCTTCCCGAACAGCGCGGTGTACGTCCTGGACCCGTACGGCGAGCCCGTCCCGGTGGGCGTGCCCGGCGAACTGTGGATCGGCGGCGCGGGTGTCGCGGCCGGCTACCCCAACGACCCGGAGCAGACCGCCCGCCGCTTCGTCACCCTGGAGCTCGACGGCACACCGCTGCGGCTCTACCGCACCGGCGACCTCGGCCACTGGGACGCGGCCGGCACCGTGCACCTGCTCGGCCGGATCGACAACCAGGTCAAGGTCCGCGGCCACCGGATCGAGCTGGGCGAGATCGAGGCCCACCTCACCGCCCGCCCCGAACTCGCCCAGGCCTGCGTGGCGGTCCGCCAGGACGCCCGCGGCGAGGCCGTCCTCGCCGCCTACGTGGTGCCCGCCGAGGGCACCGTGCTGGACCGCCGCGAACTGCGCCGCCACCTGGCCGAGCACCTGCCCACCGTGATGATCCCCTCCTACCTCACCGAACTGCCCGCCCTGCCGCTCACCCCGAACGGCAAGGTGGACCTCGCGGCCCTGCCCGAGCCGAAGGCCGACACCGCGGGCGCCCAGCACGAACCGCCCGTCACGCTCTACGAGACGAAGGTCGCGGAGCACTGGCGGAACCTGCTCGGCCTGGACGAAGTCGGCCTCCAGCACGACTTCTTCGAACTCGGCGGCAGCTCGATCCGGCTGATCGAGCTGATCCACCACCTGCAGAGCGAGTTCAACATCAGCATCCCGGTCGGCCAGCTGTTCAAGGTCACCACCCTGCACGGCATGGCCCGCACCGTCGAGCAGATCATCACCGGCGAAGTGGCCGGCGGCGAGCCCTACCTCTGGTTCAACGCCGGGGCGCCCGCGGACCGCACGGTGTTCTGCTTCCCGCCGGCCGGCGGCCACGGGCTGGTCTACCGCCAGCTCGCCGCCCACCTGCCGGAGCACCGGATCGCCTCCTTCAACTACCTGACCGGCGACGACAAGACCGCCCGCTACGCGGACCTGGTCGAGGAACTGCACGCTCCCGGCCCGTACGTCCTGCTCGGCTACTCGCTCGGCGGCAACCTCGCCTTCGAGGTCGCCAAGGAGCTGGAACGGCGCGGACGCGCGGTGGCCTCGGTGCTGCTGGTGGACGCCTACCGGGTCACCGAGGCCTTCGACCTCGGCGAGGAGCACCTGGCCGTCTTCGAACGCGAACTCCACGAGCACCTGCACCGCCACACCGGCTCGCGGATCGTCGCCCAGGAGACCCTCGAACAGGCCAGGGACTACCTGGAGTTCAGCAGTCGAACGCCCAACACCGGCACCGTGACAGCCCAGTTGGACGTGATCTGCGAACGCGAGCGGCTGTCCGTGCACGTGGGTGGCGAGCCGGGCTCCTGGCACGGCGCCTCCGGCACGGGCACCGCGGTGTACGTCGGACACGGCGCCCACGCCGAGATGCTCGACGGCGACTTCGCCGCCCGCAACGCCGAACTGGTGGGCGCCATCCTGGCCGGAGGCACCGCCGATGTCCGCGGCTGACCGCGGACCGGACTGGTCCACCAGGGAGCGGGCCGCCGCCGGCCCGCCCCGGGTGATCGTGATCGGGGCCGGCCTGGCCGGCCTCGCCACCGGTTGCTACGCGCAAATGAGCGGCCTGGAGACCAGGATCTTCGAGAAGCACGTGCTGCCCGGCGGCTGCTGCACCGCGTGGTCCCGGCACGGCTACCTGTTCGACTACTGCATCGACTGGCTGATCGGCACCGCCGAGGGCACCGGGGCACACCAGGTCTGGAGCGAACTCGGCGCCCTGGACGGCAAGTCGGTGACCCGCTTCGACACCTTCAACCGGGTCGTCGACGAGGACGGCCGGGCCGTCACCTTCTACGGCGACCCGGACCGGCTGGAAGCCCACCTGCTGGCCGTCGCGCCCGGCGACGCCAAGCCGATCAGGGCCTTCTGCAAGGACCTGCGCCGCTACGCCGCGATCGACCTGCCCTGGGACCTCACCCCGCCACCGCTGCGCACCACGGCCGAACGGCTGCGCACCCTGCGCACCGTGCTGCCCGCGTTCCGGCTGTTCTGGCGCACCGCGACCACCCCGATGAGCGGCTTCGCCGAGCGCTTCCAGGACCCGCTGCTGCGCCGGGCCTTCCCCAACATGTTCCTCCAGGAGCCCGAGGGCTTCCCGCTGCTGCCGTACCTGTACACGCTGGCGGCCGCCCACAACGGCAACGCGGGCTTCCCCGAGGGCGGTTCGCTCGGGCTGGCCCGCTCGGTGGAGGAGCGCTACACCTCGCTCGGCGGGGTGATCGGCTACCGCTGCCGGGTCGAGCGCGTCCTGATCGAGGACGGCCGCGCGATCGGCGTGGAACTCAAGGACGGCTCGCGCCACTACGCCGACCACGTGGTGGCCGCCTGCGACGGCCCGACCGTGCTCGACCGGCTGCTGGAGGGCCGCTACTCCAGCCCCGCCACCGAGAAGCTGTACGGCGAACTGCTGGACAAGCCGGGCAACCTGTACCCGGCCGTGGTCTCCGCCTTCGTCGGCATCGACGGACCCCTGCCCGAGGGCGAGCCGCACAGCACCACCTACCTGCTGACGCCCGAGGACGGCGAGCGGCTGCCCGGCTCGCTCCAGCGCAGCCTGGTCGTGCAGCTGCGCTCCTCCTACGCGGAGGGCTTCGCGCCCGCGGGCAAGTCGGTGCTGCACTGCACCTACTTCAGCGACTACCGCTCCTGGAAGGACCTGCGGACCGTCGACCGCCGCGGCTACCGGGCCCGCAAACAGGAAGTCGCCGCGTTCGTCCGGGAGTTCCTGGACCGGACCTACCCCGGGCTCGGCCGGCGGATCGAACTCGTCGACGTCGCCTCGCCGGTGACCACCGAGCGGTTCACCGGCAACACCTACGGCAGCATCCTCGCCTGGCAGGCCTTCTCCGAGGCCGAGGACGCCGCCAACCGCCTGGTCAACCGGGACCGGATGCGGCTGCCCGGGCTGAGCGGCTTCTCCATGGCGGGCCAGTGGACCGCGCTCGGCGGGCTGATCCGGGCCGCCACCAGCGGGCGGTTCGCCGCACAGTACCTGTGCCGGGAGCTCGGGCTGCCCTTCCGGGCCTGGCCCAGCGACAACCGGGACCCCTGGCACGCGGGCAAGTGGGGCCGCCTGCCGCAACTCGACCGGGCCACCGTAGGAGTGCCGGAGTGAGCGCGACGACCACCAGCGGCCGGCAGAGCATGGTCATCATCGGCGGAGGGCTCGGTGGACTGTCCACCGGGTGCTTCGCCCGAATGAACGGCTACCGCACCCGGATCCTGGAGATGCACGAGATCCCCGGCGGCTGCTGCACCGGCTGGGACCGCGGCGAGTTCACCTTCGACTGCTGCATCAGCTGGCTGCTGGGCAGCGGACCCGGCAACGAGATGCACCAGATCTGGCTCGAACTCGGCGCGCTGCAGGGCAAGCGGATGCGCAACTTCGACGTCTTCAACGTGGTGCGCACCAGGGACGGCCGGGCGGTGTACTTCTACTCCGACCCGGACCGGCTGGAGGCCCACCTGCTGGAGCTGGCCCCGGAGGACGCCCGGCAGATCCGGCAGTTCTGCGCCGGTCTGCGCAAGTTCCGCCTGGCGCTGGCCCGTTACCCCTTCCTCAAGCCGGTCGGGCTGATGGGCCGGTGGGAGCGGATGCGGATGCTCGCCTCCTTCCTGCCGTACTTCAACGTGATCCGGCGTTCGATCACCGTGCTGATGAGCGACTATTCGGCGCGGTTCAGGAGCCCGCTGCTGCGTGAGGCGTTCAACTTCATCCTGTACGAGAAGCACCCCAACTTCCCGGTGCTGCCCAACTACTTCCAGCTCGCCTGCCACGCCGGGCAGTCCGCCGGGGTGCCGGAGGGCGGCTCGCTGGGGCTGGCCAACTCGATCGAGCAGCGCTACCGGCGGCTGGGCGGCGAGATCAGCTACAACACCAAGGTGAGCGAGGTCCTGATCGAGGGCGACCGCGCGGTGGGGGTGCGGCTGAGCGACGGCCAGGAGGTGCGGGCGGACATCGTGGTGGCCGCCTGCGACGGCCGGACCACCATGATGGACCTGCTCAAGGGCCGCTACCTGAGCGACACCTACCGCCGGCTGTACACCCAGACCATCACCGAGCCGGGCATGGTCTTCCCCGGCTACGTGACCGTCTTCCTCGGCCTGCGCCGGCCCTTCCCGGCCGGGGACCCGTGCACCACCTACCTGCTGGAGGACGAGGTCGCCGAGCGGCTCACCGGCATCCGGCACCCGAGCATCAACGTCCAGTTCCGCAGCCGCCACTACCCGGAGCTGTCGCCCGCCGACACCACCGTGGTGTACGCCAGCTACTTCTGCGACATCGCGCCCTGGCGGGAGCTGAGCACCGGACCGGAACAGGAGCCCCGGGTGCGGCGCGGCGAGGAGCTGCACACCCTGCCGGTCGGCCGGGGGCGGGAGTACCAGCGGGCGAAGCGCCGGGTGCGTGACACCATCGTCGAGTTCCTGGACGGCCACCACCCCGGCCTGCGCGAGGCGGTGGCCGTCAAGGACGTCTCCACCCCGCTCACCCAGGTCCGCTACACCGGAAACTACGACGGCACGGTGCTGGGCTGGCAGCCGTTCGTGGAGAGCGGCGAGACCCTGGAGGATGAGATCAAGCGCAACGGACCGGGGCTGCCCGGACTGGCGAACTTCTACCTCTCGGGAGTCTGGGCGACCACCGGCGGGCTGATCCGGGCCGCGGCCGCCGGGCGGCACGTCGTCCAGTTCATCTGCCGGGACGACGGCAAGGCCTTCACCGCCGAAGTGGACGACAGCGCACCGCTGCCTACCCTTCTCATCGAACCGGTCGGCCCCGCCGACCGGCAGTTTGGAGTCACCTCGTGAGAATCGAGAAGTGGGTCGTCCAGGAGCACGAGAACGGCGTACCGGACGTCGAGCGGGTGTACCGGAAGGTCGTGGAGGAGGTGGACGTCCGGCTCGCCGCGGACGAGATGCTGCTGCGCACCCGGTACGTCTCGGTCGACCCGTACCTCCAGGGCATCGCGCTGGACACCCCGCTCGGCGACCACATGGGCGCGGACTCGATCATGGAGGTGCTGGAGGCCGGGCCGGCCGCGCGCTTCGCGGTCGGCGACCTGGTGCAGGGCTTCGGCGGCTGGCGCACCCACCTGGTCAGCGACGGAGAGCCCAGGCTCTGGCAGACCGGGACCTTCCCGATGGTCTTCCCGGCGTTCCGCCGGCTGGACCCGGCCGACTACGACGAGGCCCTGCCGCTGTCCACCGCGCTCGGCCTCCTGGGCGGGCCCGGGATGACGGCCTGGGGGACGGTCGAGAAGTTCCTCGACGTGCGCCCCGGGGCGACGGTGCTGGTCAGCGGGGCCTCCGGGGCGGTCGGCTCACTGGTCGGGCAGCTGGCCAAGCACCGGGGCGCACGGGTGATCGGCACTACGGCGACGCCGGAGAAGGTCGAGTGGCTGCGGCAGCTGGGCTTCGACGGGGTGCTGGTCTACCACGACGGCGACGGGCCGGACCGGTTGGAGAGGGAGCTGGCCGACCTCGCGCCGGAGGGCATCGACCGCTACTTCGACAGCCTCGGCGGAACGCTGACCGACGTGGTCTTCGGCATGCTCGCGGTGGACAGCCGGGTGGCCGTCTGCTGGCAGTGGGGGAGCCAGGTCGGCGGGGACTGGACGGGGCCGCGGCTGCTGCCGATGATCATGTTCCCGCGCACCACGATCCGCGGCATCTTCTCGATGGAGTGGTTCACCGAGGAGAACTGGGCCGCGCTGCGCCGGGACCTCGGCGCCCTCGTCGGCAGCGGGGCGGTGACGTACCGGCAGACCGTGCACCACGGCTTCGACAGTATCCCGGCGGCCTACCGAGGCCTGTACGTGGACCGTTCGGGCAGCCGGGGGAAGGTGCTGGTCGAGCTCTGAACGGGCGGCTCGCGCGAGGGCCCTTCGGCGAACGCGCCGAAGGGCCCTCGGCGCGCGGTCAGTTCAGGGTGAACCAGGTGCTGCGGGACTTCTTCCACTCGGGGTGGGTGAGGTCCTTGGCGGCGGTGGAGTCGCCGTAGAGGTCCGCGGAGCCGTCGTCGGTGATCAGCTGGGCGCGGGCGCCGGGGGCGTCCAGGTCCGGGACGTCCGGGACGGCCTCCCAGGCGCCGTAGTCGCTGGTCGGCAGGTCGATCAGCTTGGTCGGCTGGGAACCCGGCTGGCCGTTCCAGCGGTAGAGCGCGTACGGGGCGGAATTGTCCTCGGCGGCCCAGGAACCGGCCACGATCAGGTACTGGCCGAGGCCGTTGCGGCGGATGTCGCGGACGGACAGCCCGCCGAGGTTCAGCTCGATCGGGTCGCCGAAGGTCGCGTGCGCGGCCGAACCGTTCACCAGGGACGGGAAGTTGGTGACCGGGACGAGCAGCGCCCGGCCGCCGGTGACGGCCGGGGTGAGCGGCGCGCGGAAGCCGATGTACGCGGTGCTGGTGCTGCCGGGGGCGAACTCCAGGCCCTCGACGTTGAACCCGTCGATCTGCTTGGGCGCCTGGCCGTCCGCCGCGCCGGCCGCGAAGCCGTAGCGCTTGCCGTGGGCGTTGTCCCAGCTGATCAGGTCGTCGCGCAGGCCGTGGTACGAGCCGGCCAGGGACAGCTGGGTGTCGGCGCCGGACCCGGTGACGGTGGTGGCGAAGACGGTGTGCCGGTCCGGCTTGACCACGCCGTCCTTGTTGTTGCCGAGCGAACCGGTCCAGTAGATGGTGTTGCCGACCCGCGTCGCGGCCTCGATGTCGATCTCCTTGGAGACGCCGAGGGCCGAGCTGAAGTCCCAGGTGCGCACCGGCGCACCGGAGTTGTTGCGGTCGTACAGGCGCAGGGTGTTGGACTCGTCGTCGCCGACCACGAGGTAGCCGCCGCCCGCGTCCACGGCGGCCGAGGCGTCGCTGGAGCCGGTCAGGTAGCGGCTGGTGGCGGAGGACCGGACGGCGGGGGAGGCGGCGTAGTGCAGGGTGCGGGTGGCGCTCTTGCCGCCGAGGCCGGTGACCTTGATGGTGAGGTCGGCGTAGCCGACGCCCTGGGCGGCGACCGCCAGGGTGCGGGTGCCGCCGGTGCCGCTCACCGTGACGTCGCCGGTGCGGGCCACGGCGCTGCGGGTGGTGGCGGAGGCGGCGACGCTCAGGTCCGAGGCCGCGGCGCCGGACTGGGCGACCGTCACGGACACGGTCGGGTCGCCGGTGGCGCCGACCGCGCCGGACAGGTACCCGGCCGAGAAGGTGATCGTCGGGGTGCCGTACGAGACCGCGCCGGCCGGGAGGGCGGGCAGGGCCAGCACGGGCACCGCCGCGACGGCGACGGCGAGCGGCAGCAGGCGGCGGAGGGGACGCGACACGGTGGCTACCCTTCGGCAGACGGGGGGAGTTGACGGAGGGTGCAAGCCTGGTGGCGCTTGGCGAACACCGACCCTACGGCGACCTTACGACGATGGACGGGCGGGCGAACAGCAGGCCCCGGACGGCGGTCAGGCGGTGATGCCGGCCGCGCGCAGACGGCGCTCGACCGCGTCCCAGTCGGGGGTGACCGGCTCCGTCCGGCGAGTGCCGACACCCTTGTCCTTGAATCCGCTCGAGGTCGACACGCAGACCACCGGGCCCTCGGAGAGGTCCGGTGTGCCGAGGCTGCGCAGACCGGCCAGGCCGGCTGCCGCGGACAACTCCGTCCAGAGCCCGGCCCGGGCCAGCTCCCGCTGGGCGTCCGCGAGTTGACCGTCGTCCAGGGTCAGTGCCCGGCCGCCGCTCCCGCGCACCGCCAGCACGCCCCGGTAGCCGCTCACCGGGGAGGCGATCGAGTACGCGTCGCTCGGGCCGACCGTCACATGAGCGGCGGGCAGGCCCTCGGCGATCGCCCGGGCGAGCGGACCGGAGCCGGCCGTCTCGCAGGAGTGGATCCGCGGCACCCGGTCGGTCAGGCCCAGCCGGCGCAGCTCGGCGAAGCCCTTCCAGACGCCGAACAGCAGCTCGCCGTAGCCGGTCGGGACGAACACCGCGCTCGGCAGGCCGACGTCCTGGAAGATCTCGTACGCGACGGTCTTGTAGCCCTCGGGGCCGAAGGCGTGCCCGGTGTGGGTGGTGGTCAGGTTGCTGACCGGGTGCAGGCCCAGCCGGTCGACCGCCTGGCGCAGCAGCGGCCAGCGGGCCTCCCACGGCACCGGGAGCACCACCGCGCCGTAGGCGTTGAGGAAGGCGTCGACGTTCGGCGGCAGGTCCGGGCCGGTGAACACCACGCAGGGCAGACCGGCGCGGGCGGCGTAGGCGGCGGCGGAGGCGCCGTGGTTGCCGGAGGAGGCGACCGCGAGGCCCGGCGCGCCGACGCCCACGGCGGCGCTGGTGGTGCAGCGGTTCAGCCGGTCCTTGTGGCTCCACGTGGGGTTGCGGGACTCGTCCTTGACGTACACCCCGGGTTCGATCTCCACCAGCGGGGTGGCGCCCTCGCCCAGGCCCGGCGCGAGCAGCGGCGGCAGCAGCGGGGCCCAGCGCTCCAGGCCGGTGCGCACCGGGGCGCCGTGCGCCGGGGCGGACAGGCCCGCCGGGTCGGCCTTGTCGTAGGCGTAGTCGACCTCGACGGGGTACGCGACCTCCTCGGTGCCGGTGCGCGGGCAGCCGGCGGTGAGCGGCGGCCAGAGCGGGTACTCGAGGGAAGGGTCGCCGAGGGAGCGCTGGCCGGTCGCGAGGGAGTCTTCGGTTGGCATGTCCGGAGCCTAGCCGGGCGAGCGCGGGGCGGTCCGGCGGTTCGCGGGGGTGGTTCGGTGGTGGTGCGGTGGCCTAACTCTGGCGGATCGCCGAGATGTCGAACTCCAGCACGACCTTGTCGCCGACCAGGACGCCGCCGCCCTCCAGCGCCGCGTTCCAGGTGACGCCGTAGTCCTTGCGGCTGATGGTGACCGAGCCCTCCAGGCCCACCCGGAGGTTGCCGTACGGGTCGACCGCGTTGCCGGTGTACTCGAAGTCGATGGTGACCGGGCGGGTGGTGTCCTTGATGGTGAGGTCGCCGGTGACCCGGTACTCGCTGTCGGAGCGCACCTCGACCGCGGTCGAGCGGAAGGTGATGTCGGGGAAGTTGGGCGCGTCCAGGAAGTCGTTGGTGCGCAGGTGCTGGTCGCGCTGCTCCACTCCGGTGTCGATGCTCTCGGCCTTGATCACCACCTGGCCGGAGGAGCGGGACGGGTCGCCGCCGTCCAGGTGGGCGGTGCCCTCGAACCGGTGGAACGCGCCGCGGACCTTGGTGACCATGGCGTGCCGGGCGACGAAGCCGATCCGGGTGTGGGTGGGGTCGAGGACGTAGTCGCCGGTGAGCTCGGAGAGGTTGGCGGTCATGGTCGGCTTGCCTCCTGGTGCGGGACCCGGGCCTCGGCCCGGGGACGGTCGGGCGGTCCCCGGACCACGCTAGGGGCAGTTCCGCCGGGCCGCGCGCCGGGCCGGGCCCGTGGGGCCTAAGCGGGGCGCGGGGTGGGAAGGACCGGGAGGGACGCCGGAGGACGGGAAGACGAGGGGGCCGGATTGGACAGCGGGACGGGCGCGATGGTCGAGGCGGTCGGCGAGGCGCGGCGGCAGCTGCGGGAGAACGCGCTGCCGAAGGCGCGGGACAGCGGCCGGGAGCGGGTTCCGGAGAGCGAGGAGGCGGCGCTGCTGCGGGCCATCGGTGGGCTGATGGAGGCCATCGTCGACCTGGCGGACGCCGCCTCGGACCGGATGACCACGCCCGACAGCCGCAGGACCTACGTCAGGGTGGTCGACCGGTTGCGGGACCATCCGCGGTACCTGGTCGAGGACGCGGAGGCGATCGCGAAGCGGGTCGGCGCGGCGGAGTGACCGGCTGCCGGTGCCCCGGGGAGGGGCACCGGCAGGGCGGCTCGGCGGTGGGCGGGGCTCAGCGGTGGCTGGGGAACTGGACCACCTGCTGGTAGGTGGGGCGGTTCTGCCAGGTGGTCTTGGCGTCCGTCACGCCGCCCAGCGGGCGCTGGATGATCGTGTCGGCGCACCACTGGTCGCCGGCCGCGCAGTCCGCGTCGCCCGGGTAGACCTGGGCGGAGGTCTGGGCGGCGGCCTGCTTCAGGGTGTTCAGCAGGACCGTCCGGCAGGCCGCGAGGGCGCCCCCGCCGCAGAACGGGCGGGCCAGCGGGCCCGCCACGTGGTCGCCGAGGACGGCCCGCAGGTCCTTGTCGAGGTAGCTCCACCAGCCGTACTGGAAGGACGAACCCTTGTGGGGGATCGCCTCGTTGGCACTCACCGGGCCGCCGCCGGCGCCGGTCTGGCCGCCGGAGGGCGACTCGTTGATCTGGAGGGCGCCGGTCAGCGCGCCGAACAGCGGGTCGCCGAGGCCCGGCCGCATGACGCCGTCGGCCACCAGCGGCCACCAGGCGTCCATCACCCGGATCGCGGTGGCGTCCGCGTAGCCGTGGCTGCCCGGTGAAGTCTCTTTCCGCTGCGCGCCGTTGGCGAGCCAGGCCTCCAGCTGCTGCAGGGCGGTGAGGGCGGCCTGGTCGGTGACGGGCGCGCTGCGCAGCACCCGGATCAGGTCGGGCAGCACGTCCTCGGCCCGGAGGTCGGCCAGGGCGGCGCTCTCCATGGCCTGGGTGAGCGAGACCCGGCTCGCCCTGCCGCCGTTCGCGAGCAGGGACTTGACCCGGTCGTCCAGCAGGTTGCCGCGGTGCACCGAGCCGTTGCCGAAGCCGGCCGAGGTGTAGCCGTTCGCCTGCTTGTTGTTCCAGGAGACGTAGTAGTCCTGGTTGACGGACTGCGGGTGCTCGGCCGCCGGGGTGTACCGGGCGGTGTTGGCGACGGGGTCGAAGTCAGCCCACTCGTAAGCGGGTTGGGCCTGGATCGGGAGGCCGGGGTCCACCCCGGCGGCGCGGACCGGGTTGCTGCCGGAGTTGTAGTACGCGATGTCGCGGGAGTCGGCGTAGAACCAGTTGAAGGTGTAGTTGATGTCCTGCGCCGCCTGCTGGAAGCCCGCCGCGTCGCGCACGGCGCCCGGGTCGTTCAGCTCCTGGAAGCCGATGATGGAGTCGGCCTCGTGCCGGTAGGTGGAGCGCAGCGAGGTGAAGGCGACGGGGGCGCCGCCGACCGTGCCGCGGGCGCTCACCAGGCCGTACCTGGAGCGGAGCATCACCAGGGTGTAGGAGCCGGCCGGGGTGGAGTCGGCCGTGGTCGGCTTCCACGCGTTCTTGCGTTCCAGCCGGTCGAAGGGCAGGCACTGGCCGTGCCAGAGGTAGGAGTCGGCGGCGGTGGTGACCGGGGATCCGTCGGTGGTGCAGAGCGGGACGGCGTAGGTGTCGGTGATGTCCTGGCCGGCGGAGGTGGCGCTCCAGGCGTAGTCCTGGCCGCGGCCGAGCTGGACGTAGAAGCTCAGACCGGCGAAGGCGGCGCCGCGGGCGCTGATCCCGGGGCCCTGGATCTCCTCCAGCATCAGCAGCTGCGGGGCGAAGTAGCCCGTCTGCGGGCCGAACACGGCCACCGGGTGGCCGTCGTCGGTGTGCGCGCCGGAGACCAGCAGGGCGTTGGACATGCCGTGCTTGGTGCTCAGCAGGTTCCCGGGCAGGACGCCCTGCGCCGCGGTGGTGAGGGAGCCGGCGGAGCCGGTGGCGTCGTAGACCACCCGCTCGGGGACCACCGAGCCGGGGTCGGGCGGTGCCTCGCCCCGCGGGCGGTCGGGGACGGTCGCGTACGGGAAGCTCTGCCCGTCGTGCAGGGTCTGGACGGCCTCCGGGTCGTCCGCCTCGCGCAGCGACGTCCAGACCGCGTCCCCGGCGTCCTTGCCGTACGCGGCCTCGGCCGCCGACTTGACCTGGGCGGAGGCGAGTTCGCCTCCGCCGCCGGAGCCGAAGAGCGCGCCGACCACGGAGGCGAGGGCGACCAGGTCGGTCAGCTTGAACGGCTCGATCGAGCCGGCGTTGGTGATCGGGTCGATGTGGCCGGTGAGGTCGTACTCGCCCGGGAACGTGCGGGCGTCGTAGGACTCCTTGGCGTACTGGTTGATGCCGTCGAGGTAGGCGTTGGCGTCGGCGAGCGCCTGGGTGGCCCGGCCGCCGCGGGCGGCGATGGCGTCGATCTGCTGCTGCAGCTCCGCCTCGGTGTACGGCGCGGCCTGCCAGAACGTCTGCTCCAGCTGGCGGTTGGCGGCGGCGCCGCCCGCGAAGCCGGAGAGCTGGCCGCGGCCGACGTGCCGGAAGAGGTCCATCAGCCACAGCCGGTCCTGGGCGGCGGCGTAGCCGGCGCCGAACTCGGTGCCGTAGCGGGTGGTGCCGGTGATGTGGGGGACGCCGGTGGCCTTGTCGCGCACGATGGAGACGTCCGGGCGCGGGCTGGTGGTGCTGGCGACCTGGTCGGCGGGGACGCCGAAGGAGGCGTCGTTGAAGAAGTCGCGCAGCTTGGCCTCGGTGAGGCCGGGGTAGCCGGCCGCGAGGGCGGCGTACGGGCCGAGCTGGTCGTCGGTGTGCGCCGGGCGGGTGCCGAAGGCCCGGTTGAGCAGGATGTCGGCGAGGGTGGCGTTGCCGTTCTCGCCGGGCGGCAGGATGTCGGAGCAGTGGCCGCCGCAGTAGTCGTTGGCGGCGGCGGCGGCCGCCGCCGCGGGGGCGGGCGCGGCGTTGGCGGTGGGGGTGGTGGTCAGGGCCGCGGTGACGAGCAGGGCCGAGGCGAGGGCGGCGGCCGGGAGTCGGAGGGAGTGGGGGCGGGGGCGTTGGCGTGACCGCAAGGCGGACTCCTCCGTCGAAGTCTCACGGAACAGTCGACGGTAGGGGTGCTACTGGCCGGTTGGCTAGTGGCGTGCATGCCATTTCCCGCGCGGGCGTGCGGAGTTGGGGGTGCGGTGGCCCAGGGGTCGGCTGGTGCCCGCCGCGTGGAGCGGGCGGGGGGAGCGACGGCGCCGCACCGACCGGGCTCAGTCCGGTGGGTGCGGCGCCGGGTCGGCGGGCCCCTGGTGAGGGGCTCCGGTCAGGGCTTGAGCACCAGGCGGATCGGGTTGCCCTCCTTGTGCTCCAGCGCCTCGACCGCGCGGGCGGCCTCGGACAGCGGGAAGGTGCCGCTCACCGAGCGGGAGAACTCCAGCCGGCCGCCGCGGACCAGGTCGACCAGGTCCGCGACGTCCTGGCCGACCGAGCCGTAGTGGCCGAGGATCTGCTGGCGCAGGTAGCTGAACCGGGTGCCGTTGGTGACGGTCAGCGGCTTGTCGGTGAGGCCGACCAGCACCAGGCGGCCGTGCTCGCCGAGCGCGGCCGCGGCCTGCTCGCGCACCGGGGCGACACCGGCGAAGTCGAAGGCGACGGACAGCGGGCGGCCGCCGGTGGCCTCGCGCAGCAGCCCCTCGAACGCGGGGTCGGCCGGGTCGAGCGCGGCGTCGGCGCCGAAGGCCAGGGCGCGCTCGCGGGCGGCCGGCAGCGGGTCGACGGCGACGATCGGGAAGGCGCCGACGGCCCGCAGCAGCTGCACGCCGTGGGCGCCGAGGCCGCCGACGCCCCAGACGCCGACCGCCTCGGCCGGGCGCACGGCCCCGGTGGTGGTGATGGCGGCCCACGGGGTGGAGACGGCGTCGGGGATGAAGCAGGCCTGCTCGAAGGGGAGCTCGTCGGGGATCGGCACCAGGGTGGAGGCGGTGGCGAGCGCGTACTCGGCCCAGCCGCCGTCGTAGTCCACGCCGCGGGTGTGGACGGCGCCGTCGCGGGTCTCGCCCGCCTGCAGCAGCACCCGGTCGCCGACGGCCGCGCTGGTCACGCCCTCGCCGAGGGTGTGCACGGTGCCCGCGACCTCGTGGCCGAGGGTGACCTTGTCGCCCTTGAGGTAGAGCGGCTTGAGCATGCCCTCGATCAGGTGGACGTCGGAGAGGCAGACCCCGGCGGCCTCCACCTTGATCAGTACCTCGCCCGGGCCGGGCACCGGGACGGGGACCTCCTCCACGGCGAAGGCGCCCTTCGCGACGTCGAGCCGGCCGGCGAGCATCGTGGCGGTCATCGGGACTTCCCTTCTCACGGGGGCGGCGGGTCGGGGGAGTGCCCGCCGCTCCGGAAGTTACTTGTTATCCAACAAGCAAGTTCACCGTAGCATGGTGGCATGTCTACGCACGATGAGGGCCGAACCGGCGGAGCCGGAACGGCTCACGGGGCGCCGGCGCGCCGCACCCAGGCCGAGCGGCGGGCCCGGGCCGAGTCCGCGCTGATCGCGGCCGCCGCCCGGCTGATCGCCGAGCACGGCAGCACCGGGGTCACGCTGGCCAGGGTGGGGGAGGAGGCGGGCTTCAGCCGGGGCCTGGCCACCCACTACTTCGGCTCGAAGGCCGCGCTGCTGGCGCGGTTGCAGGAGGCGGCGCTGGCCGAGGCGATGGCGGCGGCCGCGCCGGAGCGCAGCGGGGCGGGAGCGGTGGACGAGCTGTGCGGGTTCGCGCGCGGCTGCCTGGAGGGCGTGCGCAACCCGACCGACCTCGGCCGGGCCTTCGTGGTGCTGGGCGCCGAGGCGCTCGCCGGCGCCTCGGAACTGACCGCCGCGGTGGCGGAGTTGGACGCCAGCACCCGGGAGTGGGCGGCCGAGGTGGTCGGGCAGGGGCAGCGGGACGGGGAGCTTCGCCCCGGCGTGGACCCGGGGGCCTTCGCGCTGGCCTTCGTGGGGCTGGTCAAGGGGCTGGTGGTGCAGGCCGCGGCCGCCCCGCGGTCCTTCGACGTGGGGGTGGCGGTCGCGGAGTCCGAGCGGTGGATCCGGCTCGCGCTCACGGCGGGCTGAGGGCGCGCCGGAGGCCGAGGTCCGCCACATCGGCCACGCCGACCCGGCCGCCCGGGGCGACGTCTTCTACGACTTCTACGACGGCGAGCGCTTCGCCGCGGTGAACGCCGCCCTCGCCTCGCTCGGCGCCGACGGGGTCGAACGGCTGCCCGGACCGCGGCCGGCTGGTGCCCACCTGCCCTGCCTGTGGCTGCTGCTCGCGGCGGTGGGGCGGTTGCCCGTCCGCATCGCGTCGCTGTGTCGCCCTGGGGTGTCGTCCTTGGACCGGACCTGCCGCGGCACCTGCCCCGGAGCTGGCAACCAAGTCAGTATCTTTACTGAGTTAAGTTATGCTGGCTCTGGGCGGCAGGCGAGCCGCCGTGCCAGGAAGGAACGCGAACGATGACCTCGGACCCCCGGAACCTCGACCGCGAACTGGAACGGGAGCGTGCCTACGTCGAGATCTGCCGGGTGGCGACGGCCCGGCAGGTCGAGGACGCGAGCCACCAGGTCGTCGCCGGGGAGGACGTCTCCGGCGACGGCGCCAGTGCGGAGGCGCTCGGCCGGTACCTGCGCACCCGCGCCAAGCGGATGAAGGAGCTGCCGGAGAGCCCGTCGTTCTTCGGCCGACTGGACTTCGGCGACACCGCGGAGGCCGGGGAGCACCGGGGGCAGCGCTACTACGTGGGCCGCCGGCGGATCTCCGAGGACCCGACGGTGCCGCCGCTGGTGGTCGACTGGCGGGCCCCGGTGTCGCGGGCGTTCTACCAGGCGAGCGCCCACGATCCGCTCGGGCTCGCGCGCCGCCGCCGGTTCGGCTGGGCGCCGTCGAGCCCGGGGGTGCCGGAGGACCTGACCGGGCTGGAGGACGAGCCCCTCGACGGGACCGGTTCGGCGGGCCGGGGCCCGGTCGGTGACGGCGGGGGCCGCGCTGCGGCGGACGGCGGGGGCGGCGGTGCGGGCGACGGCGCGGGCGGCCTCCTGGCCGCCGAGATCGAACGCCCCCGCACCGGCCCGATGCGGGACATCGTCGCCACCATCCAGCCGGAGCAGGACGCGCTGGTGCGGGGCGGGCTGAGCGAGTCGGTGTGCGTGCAGGGCGCGCCCGGCAGCGGCAAGACCGCCGTCGGGCTGCACCGCGCCGCGTACCTGCTGTACAGCTTCCCGCAGCGGATCCGGCACGGTGGCCTGCTGGTCATCGGCCCGAACCGGACCTTCCTGCGCTACATCGCCGAGGTGCTCCCCGCGCTCGGGGAGATCGACGTCACCCAGAGCACCGTCGAGGACCTGGTCGCCACCCGCTCGGTCGGCGCGGTCGACGACGAGCGGGCGGCCGCGGTCAAGCAGGACGGACGGATGGCGACGGTGCTGCGCCGCGCGCTGTACGGCCGCATCCGGGCGACGGGCTCGGACCCGCTGGTCGTCCCCGACGGCTCGTACCGGTGGCGGGTGCCCCCGGAGCGGCTGGACCGGACGGTCGCCGAACTGCGCGAGCAGGCGCCGCCGTACGCGATCGGCCGGGAGAGCCTGCGCACCCGGGTGGTGGCGATGCTCCAGGACCAGGCCGAACGCCGGTCCGGCGTCAGGTCCGGCGCGTGGTCGCGGAAGATCGGGCGCTGCGGGCCGGTCGCGGCCTTCCTGGAGTCCGCCTGGCCCGTGCTGCGCCCGGAGGGAGTGGTCGCCGCCCTGCTGAGCGACCCGGCCGTGCTGGCCGAGGCCGCCGACGGGGTGCTCGACCCCGGGGAGCAGGCGGCGGTCCTGTGGCGCCGGCCGCCGCGTTCGGAGCGGAGCGCGAAGTGGTCCGAGCACGACCTGATGCTCCTGGACGAGGTGGCCGGCCTGATCGAGCGCCCCGCCGGGTTCGGTCACGTCGTGGTGGACGAGGCCCAGGACCTCTCCCCGATGCAGTGCCGGGCGATCGCCCGCCGCAGTGCCTTCGGCTCCCTGACCGTCCTCGGCGACCTCGCCCAGGCCACCGCCCCGTGGGCCGCCCGCAGCTGGCCCGAGCAGCTCGCCCACCTGGGCAAACCGCAGGCAGCGGTGGTGCCGCTGACCACCGGCTTCCGTGTCCCGGCCGCCGTGACGGCGCTCGCCAACACCCTGCTGGGCGCGTTGGAGGTGGACGTGCCGCCGGCCGTGTCGTTGCGCCGGGACGGCGAGCTGACGGTGCGACGGGTGGCCGGGGGCGACCTGGACGCGGCGGCCGTGGCGGCGGTGCGGGCCGCGCTGGAACGCGAGGGATCGATCGCGGTGATCGCGGCGGACGGCGCGGTGGCGCGGGCCGCCGAGGCGCTCCTCGCCGCGGGCATCCCGACCGGGGCGGCCGAGCAGGTCGGCACCACGGCGCGGGTGACGGTGCTGCCGGCCTCGGTGGTGAAGGGGCTGGAGTACGACCACGTGGTGGTGCTGGAGCCGGCGGCCATCGTGGAGGCGGAGGCGCGGGGCCTGCACCGGCTGTACGTGGTGGTGACCAGGGCGGTCTCCCGGTTGGACGTCCTGCACTCCCGTCCGTTGCCCGCGCCGCTGGGCGGGTGACGGTGGGACGGGTGTCGGCCGGGCGGCCGGGCGGGTGGGTGCGGTGGGCGCGAGGGTGCGGGATCGCGCCAATTCGCGCCCCCGCCCGGGCAATTCGGGAAAGCGGACGCCGAACTGTCGGGCGCCCGGGAGGATTTCCGTATGCCTACGATCATCAGACTGACTGGAGCCGGTCTCGCCGCAGCCCTGTCCCTGACCGCCGCCGCGACCCCGGCCGGGGCGGCCGATCTCCCCGCCGAGGCCCCCGCCGCCACCGTCATCGAACAGCGGGTGGTCCTCACCCAGGCCGGGAACTACCCCACCGAGCAGAACCGGCACGGCGTCTTCTCGGTGTCCTGGCGCGTGTTCGGCACCGAGGACCTCGGCGGGCCGACCCACTTCACCGTCGACCTGCCGCCCGGCGTCACCACCGGCGGCGCGATGTTCTACTCCACGCCGTACGACTACACCTTCACCGAGACCGTCTCGCCCGACGGCCGCCACCTGGAGGCCGTCCTGTACGGCAACCGCCGCTCCGGGACCGAGGAGTTCATGAAGATCCCGGTCGTCGCGGAGGGGACCGGCCCGGTCACCGGCGCGATCACCGCGAGGGTGGCCAACGCCAACGACACGATCCCGACCGGGCACGTCTCCACCTACCTGCTCGGCATCGGCCTGCTGCCGCCGACGATCGGCTCGCAGCCCCGGATCGACGACGTCAGCGCCACCACCGGCCCGGGCGCGGGCGGCACCCCCGTGACCGTCACCGGCGTCGGCCTGGAGGGCGCGATGGTGCTGGTCGGCGGCGTTCCGGCGCCCGGCACCTGCACCGGGACCGTCTGCACGGTGACCACGCCCGGCGGCTCGGGCAGTGCCGCCGTGACGGTGGCGGGACCGGGCGGGACGGCCCAGGCCCCGGCGGCGTTCGACTACACCGGCGCCCCGCCGCCGCCCCCGCCGGCCCCCGTGCTCTCCGGACTGAACACGCCCTCGGGCCCGGCGGGCGGCGGCACCGCGGTCATCGTGACCGGCGCGAACCTGGCCGGTGCCACGGTCTCCTTCGGTGGCCGGCCCGCCACCCGGCACTCCTGCGGACCCCAGCTGTGCACGGCCACCGCCCCGCCGGCCGACCGGCCCGGCCCGGTGGACGTCACGGTGACCACGGCGGGCGGCACCGGCGGCCCGCTGACCTTCAGCTACACCGCGTAGCCGGAGGCCGGCCCGGCGGCGGGTCCGCCGCCGGGCGGTGCGCGGACGGCCGGACGCGCTCGACCGGCGAAGCGCGGCGCGGCGCGGCCCGGTCGGGCGTCCGGCGGCCGGGCAGGGTGTGCCGGCGTCGGTCGGCCGGTCGGTGCCGACCCCGGGAGGTCACTACTGTCAGGATCCACCACATGCGAAACAAGTGATTTGAAAAATTCTTCAAGTTCATACATGCTGTCGTGCCGTTGACCCGGTAGGAGGCGCGTCCTGGCGCCGACGGGCACAGGGAAGGGGCGGTCGTGACCGCGGGAACCGGCGAACGGCGGCCGACCGCAGGCCGGTCGGAGGCGAGCGCGGGATGAGCCTCGCAGCTGTCGTGGGCGACCGGGTGCGGGCCGTGCTGCCCACCCGGGCGATCCTCGCCACCATGGGCCGTTCCCCGCGCAAGGACCTGCTCGCCGGCCTCACGGTGGCGATCGTGGCGCTGCCGCTGGCCCTGGGCTTCGGCATCTCCTCCGGGGCGGGCGCCGAGGCCGGGCTCGCCACCGCCGTCGTGGCCGGGGCGCTGGCCGCCGTCTTCGGCGGCTCCGACCTCCAGGTGTCCGGGCCGACCGGCGCCATGACCGTCGTCCTCGTGCCGATCGTCGCCCGCTACGGCACCGACGGCGTGCTGACCGTCGGCCTGCTGGCCGGGATGGTCCTGGTGCTCCTCGCCCTGCTGCGGGCCGGGCGCTGGATGGCGTACGTGCCGGTGCCCGTGGTGGAGGGCTTCACGCTCGGCATCGCCGGGGTCATCGCCCTGCAGCAGGTGCCCGGCGCGCTCGGGGTGCCCAAACCCGAGGGCGACAATCCGGCGGTGGTCGCGGCCCGGGCGGTGCGCGACTTCGCCGTCGCGCCGCACTGGGCGGCCGTCGGGGTGGCGTTCGCCGTCGCCGCCGTGATGCTGGTCGGCGTGCGGCTGCGGCCCGCGCTGCCGTTCTCGCTGATCGCCGTCGTCGCCGCGACCGTCACCGCCGAGCTGGCCGGCCTGCCGGTCGCCACCATCGGCCACCTGCCCGCCGGCCTGCCCGCGCCCTCGTTCGGCTTCGTCGACCTCTCCGCCGTCCCCGCGCTGCTGCCCTCGGCGTTCGCCGTCGCCGCGCTGGCCGCGCTGGAGTCCCTGATGTCCGCGACGGCGGCCGACGCGATGAGGGTGTCGGGCCGGCACGACAGCGACCGCGAGCTGTTCGGCCAGGGCCTGGCCAATCTGGCCGCCCCGCTGTTCGGCGGCGTCGCCGCGACCGGCGCGATCGCCCGTACCGCCGTCAACGTGCGCTCCGGCGCGGCCTCCCGGCTCGCCGCCCTGGTGCACGCCGCGGTGCTCACGGTGATCGTCTTCGCGGCCGCGCCGCTGGTCGCGGGGATCCCGCTGGCGGCGCTGGCCGGGGTGCTGATCGCCACCGCGGTCCGGATGGTCGAGGTCGGTTCGCTGCGGGCGTTGGCCCGCACCGGGCGCGGCGAGGCCGCCGTGCTGGCCCTGACGGCCGTCGCCACCCTGGCCTTCGACCTGGTCACCGCCGTGGTGCTCGGGGTGCTGGTCTCGGGCGTCCTGGCGCTGGCCGCCGTCGCCCGGGCGGCCCGGGTCGAGCAGGTCCCGCTGCGGGCGCAGGCTCCGGCCGCGGACCACCACGAGGAGGAGCTGGCGCTGCTCGCCGAGCACATCGTGGCCTACCGGATCGACGGGCCGCTGCTGTTCGCGGCCGCGCACCGCTTCCTGCTCGAACTCACCGAGTCCGCCGAGGTCGAGGTCGCGATCCTGCGGATGTCGCGGGTCAGCGCGATCGACGCCAGCGGCGCGACCGTCCTCGGCGACGCCATCACCGCGCTGCGCCGGCGCGGCACCCTGGTGCTGGTCTCCGGCGTCCGCGACGAGCACCACCGCCCGCTGGACGCCCTCGGTGTGCTCGACGGGCTGCGTGCCGACGGGCACGTCTTCGCGACCACCCCCGAGGCCATCGCCCACGCCCGAGCCCACCTGCACGGCCGGGCGGTGCCCGCCGACCGCGCGCACGCCGCCGAGGACGGCCGTGCCGCCGGCCACGGCCTCACCGCCACCGGGGCCGCCGAGCGGCTCCGGCACCCCTGCTGACCTCCTCACCCGTCCCGAGGGCCACCTCCGAACACCCTGGATAATCTGAACTCATGAGCGACAACCTTCCCCCGTGCCCGCAGTGCTCCAGCGAGTACACCTATGAGATGAACGCCCTCATGGTCTGCCCCGAGTGCGCCCACGAGTGGGTGCCCGGCGGCGCCGACCAGGCGGCCGGAGCGCCGGCCGGCGAGCGGGTCGTCAAGGACGCGGTCGGCAACGTGCTGAGCGACGGCGACACCGTGACGGTGGTCAAGGCGCTGAAGGTCAAGGGCAGCGTCTCCGGCATCAAGGCCGGCACCAAGGTGCGCAACATCCGCCTGGTGGACGGCGTGGACGGGCACGACATCGACTGCCGGATCGAGGGCTTCGGCGCCATGCAGCTCAAGTCCAGCGTGGTCAAGAAGGCCTGACCCCCGCGGGCCCGTACGGCCGCGCCCCGCCGAGGCCACCCGTGCGGGGGGGAGCGGGGAGCGGCCCGGGGTGGTTCGTCCGCCTACGGGAGCCCCCCGGG
>NZ_JBSFWR010000056.1:0-52363 GCF_053594915.1 Kitasatospora sp. NPDC002543
TCGACGAGATCTACGAGTCCTTCGAGACCTTCGTGGGCCGGATCGTGCCCGGCGGCACCCTGGTCGTCTCCGCCGACCACGACGGCGCCCGCGAGGCGCCGGTAGGAGTCAGCCCGCGGCGGGGAAGCGCTCCCAGACGCGGTGCGTGCCGAGTTGATCGACCAGCGCGGAGACGGCCCGTTCACCGTCCGTCTCGGTGAACACGCCCGGGGCGTGCGGATCGACCCCCGCCGCCGACCAGAGGGCACGGGCGTCCGCGAGGCCGGCGATCGGCTTGGCGTGCCGGTAGGCCTCGTTCACCAGCAGGACGACCCGGGAGTCGAGCGTCCGCTGGCCGCCCGCGACCGCGCCGGACTTGGCATCCCGTGCCCCCCGGTCATCGGCACCCGGCTCGGGAGCGTGGGCCACCAGGAGCGCGTCGAACTCGACGGACCGGGCGGCGGCGAAGGTCCGCTGCACACCGAGGTCGTCGGCCAGCGGTGCTCCGGTGGGGCCGACGACCAGCGGCAGCAGGCCCGCCGCACGGGCGGCGTCGCGCATGCCGCGGACGACGGCGGGGTCCCCGCCGGGGCCGGCGACGATGCCGAGCACCCGGCCGGTCGCGGGCCACCGCTGCCCGACCTGGGACAGGGCAGGGCTCGGGGTGATGTCGGCCCGCACCGCGGCGCTCGGTGCCGGCAGGCCCAGTCCGGCGGCCACCTCCCGGCAGAGCTCGTCGTCGATCCGCGCCAGGACGGTCAGCACGCGTTCCCTGATCGCCTGCTCGTAGCACTTGGACAGTTCGAAGGTGTAGGCGGCGATCACGTGCTCGCGCTCCACCGGGCTCAGGCTCAGCCAGAACAGTCGGGGCTGGCTGAAGTGGTCGTCGAACGAGGCGGGTGCCTCGCGCACCTTGGCTCCGGCGGCGACCGGGGTGGGGTGCTCCACGAAGGCGTGGTCGGCGGTGCCGGCGAAGAACGGGCAGCCGCCGTCGAGCGAGTTCGGCTTGTACGGCGCGACGCCGGTGTGGACGGCGTCCTGGTGGAAGCCGTCACGGAGCATGTCGTTGACCGGGGCGTGGGTGCGGTTGACCGGGATCTGGGCGAAGTTCGGGCCGCCGAGCCGCGTGATCTGGGTGTCGAGGTAGGAGAACAGGCGGCCGGAGAGCAGCGGGTCGTCGGTGATGTCGATGCCGGGCACGAGGTGGCCCGGGTGGAAGGCGACCTGCTCGGTCTCGGCGAAGTAGTCGGTGGGGTTGGCGTTGAGCGTCATCAGGCCGATCGGCCGGACCGGGGCGAGTTCCTCGGGGACGATCTTGGTCGGGTCGAGCAGGTCGATGCCCTCGAAGGTCTGCTCCGGCGAGTCCGGGAACGTCTGGATGCCGAGCTCCCACTGCGGGAACGCCCCGGCCTCGATCGCGTCCGCCAGGTCCCGGCGGTGGAAGTCGGGGTCCGCGCCGCCGATCAGCTGCGCCTCCTCCCACACCAGCGAGTGCACCCCCGCCTTCGGCTTCCAGTGGAACTTCACCAGGGTGCTCGCGCCCTCGGCGTCGACCAGACGGAAGGTGTGGATCCCGAAGCCCTCCATCATCCGGTAGGAGCGCGGGATGCCGCGGTCGGACATGTTCCACAGGGTGTGGTGGGTGGCCTCGGTGTGCAGGGAGACGAAGTCCCAGAACGTGTCGTGCGCGCTCTGTGCCTGCGGGATCTCCCGGTCCGGGTGCGGCTTGGCGGCATGGACGATGTCAGGGAACTTGATCGCGTCCTGGATGAAGAACACCGGGATGTTGTTGCCGACCAGGTCGAAGACGCCCTGGCCGGTGTAGAACTTGGTGGCGAACCCGCGGGTGTCACGGACCGTGTCCGCCGAGCCGCGCGAACCCAGCACGGTGGAGAACCGCACGAACACCGGTGTCTCCACCCCCTCGGCCAGGAACGCCGCCTTGGTCACCCCCGCCGCCGTGCCGTAGCCCCGGAAGACGCCGTGCGCCGCCGCGCCGCGGGCGTGCACCACGCGCTCCGGGATCCGCTCGTGATCGAAGTGCGTGATCTTCTCGCGCAGGTGGTGGTCCTGCAGCAGCACGGGGCCACGGGGCCCGGCCTTGAGCGAGTGGTCGCCGTCGGGCAGGCGGACGCCCTGCGCCGTGGTCAGGAATCCGCCGTTCTGGGCCCGCGCGGCCTCGGTGCCGGCGGCTCGACCGGTCGCCGACACCGGGGCGGGCGCCTCCTGGTCGGGCTTCGGCGGCAGCGGCGCCCGCGGCTCGGTCGGTTCCGCCACGGACGGCGCCTGCGGACCGGGGGCACCGGGCCCCTGGTCGGTCGGCCGGCGTGCGGGATTGGGCTTGTCCATCAGTACTCCGATCGGAAGACTCGCCCCGCCGGGGGTCGGCGGGGCGCCGGACACTCGATCCGGGCCGTCCCGACGCCCGGGCGCTGTGATCGCGAGGCCGGCCCACCGCCGTCTGCCCGCGTTCGGCGGGAGCACGCGGCCAGAGGCCCGAGAGGGGCCGGCAGTCGCTCGACGATCCTCGCCCGCCGAGTCTCCCCCGCACGCGCCGCCCCGTCCCGCACCGCGTCCGCGGTTCACCCTGGCGCTGCTCCGAACGGGCCGTGGCCGCCGGGTCAGGACGCGCGGGAGCCGGTGGGGGTCAGGTCCGCGACCAGGAGCGCCAGCAGCTCCGCCGGTGCCTCGATGAACCGGTAGTGGCCCCCTTCCAGGAGTTCGAAGGTCGTGTCGCCGCAGGCCGACCAGCCGGCCATCAGGGACGGCGCGATGCCCGTGTCCTCGGTCCAGCCGACCGCGGTGACCGGGCACGGCAGCCGGACCGGCTCGGCGACGTGGTAGCGCTTGTTCATCTCGACGTCGTTGCGCAGGACGCCGAGGTAGAGCGCGAGCAGGCTCGGTTCCAGGGTGCCGCCCAGCTCCGCGACCAGTCCGCGCAGTTCGGCGGCCAGCTCGTCGTCGCTCATGCCGAGGAAGCGGCCGTAGGGGCCGTCCTGCGGCGCGACCTCGGAGGAGACGAACAGCCTGGCCGGGGCCGGGCAGCCCCGCCGGACCAGCCGTACGGCGGTCTCGTACGCCGCCAGCGCGGACCCGCAGTGGCCGAACAGGGCGTAGGGGCGGTCCAGGTACGGGCCCAGCGCTTCGCAGAGGTCGTCGGCCAGCGCCTCGTAGGTGGTGTGGGCGGGCTCGCGCATCCGGTTCTCCCGGCCGGGCGGCTGCACGGGGCAGACCTCGACGCCGTCGACCGACGACGGCCACTGGCGGTACATGCTCGCACCGCACCCGGAGTAGGGCAGGCAGAACAGCCGCGCCGGTGCCACCGGCGACGGCTCGCGCAGGAACCACTTGTTGCGGGTACGGGCCGTCGGAGCGTCCACTGATGACCTTCCGTGTGGGGTTTCTTCTCGGGTGCGCGGCGATGAGGGCGCCGCGGTGACGGCGGCCGGGGCGGCGGCCGCTACCGGGGCCGTGCGGTGATCGGCAGGTGGGTGAAGCCCGCGATGACGTTCGAGCGCATGCGCTGCGGCGCCCCGGCGAGCTCGAACCCGGTGAACCGGCCGAGCAGTTCGGCGAACAGGATCCGCAGGGCCACCCGCGCGACGGTGTGGCCGATGCAGTAGTGCGCGCCGACGCCGAAGGCGATGTGCCTGTTGGGCCGCCGCCGGATGTCGAAGGTGTACGGATCGGCGAACACGCTCTCGTCGCGGTTGGCCGACGCCAGCCAGACGACGACCGCGTCCCCCGCGGGGATCGGCACGCCCCGGACCTCGACGTCCCGGGTGGCGTGGCGCATGAAGTGCTGGGTGGGCGACGCCCATCGCAGGGCCTCCTCCACGCCGCTGCCGAGCAGCTCCGGGTGGGCCGCCCAGTCGTCCGGGACACCGGTCCCGGCCAGTTCGGCCATCGCCGCGACGGGCGGCTGGGCGGTGGTGACGGTCGCGCCGAGCAGCAGGCTGTAGCAGTTGGACACGATCTCGCCCGGCGACAGCCGGCGCCCGTCCAGTTCCATCGTGAGCAGCACGCTGACCAGGTCGTCACCCGGTGCGCGACGGCGCGCGGTGACGAGGTCCTGGAAGTAGGCGAACAGTTCGCGGTGGGCGGTCACCAGGGTGGCCTCGGGTCCGTCGGCGAGCTGGAACTCGGGGTCGTCCGCGGCGATGCAGGCGTGGGCGAGCCGGACCAGCCGCGGCCAGTCCGGTCGCGGCAGCGCCATCATGGTGCCGATCACCGCCATCGGCAGGGTGGCCATGGCGGCCGCGAAGTCGTACGGACCGCCGTCGGCCAGCGGCCGGAGCAGTTCGACGACGACCCCTCGGATGGCCTCCCGGTCGTTCTCCACCGTCTTGATCGACAGCGCCTGTTGCAGCGGGCCGCGCAGGTGCGCGTGCCGGGGCGGGTCGGTCGCGGCCATCTGGCGGCCGCCGGCCGGGTCGCCCTTGCCGAGGAGGTTGAGCAGGGTGCCCTGTTCGGAGGTGAACGCGGCGTGGTCGCGGAGGACCCGGTTGGCCTCGGCGTGGCCGACGATCGACCAGTAGCCGATGTCGCCGACCGGCTGCCAGCTCACCGGGGCCTCGCGGCGCAGCCGTCGCCACGCCTCGTGCGCCCCGCCCGTGCGGTAGAGGTCGGGGTCGATCAGGTCGACCGGCCGCGGGGCGAGGACGGGGCAGCGCGGGGTCGGGGGGACCGCCGTCATCGGGGCCGCTCCTCCCCCGCCGCGTCGGCCGGAACCTCCGCCGCGCCGGCCGGGCTCCCGCTCCCGGCCGGGCCGTCCGCCGGGCCGTCCGCCGGGCCGTCCGGGCGCGAGGTCCGCGTCCGCTCGGTGAGGGCCGCCGCCAGCTCGGCGACGGTCGGCGACATGTACAGGGTCTGCGCGGGGAGGTCCACGTCGAACTCGCGCTGGGTGGCGACCAGGAGGTCGGTGGCCAGCAGGGAGTGTCCGCCGAGGTCGAAGAAGTCGTCGTCGACACCGACCGGTTCGACGCCGAGGACGTCGCCCCACAGGTCGGCCAGCCGCGTCTGCACCTCGGTGCGGGGCGGGACGAACTCGTTGGGCACGTTGCGCGGTACCCGGGTGGCGGTGGGCAGGGCCCGGCGGTCGATCTTGCCGTTGCGGTTCACCGGCAGTTCGGGACGGACGAGGATCGCCCAGGGGATCAGGTAGTCCGGGAGCCTGTCCCGCAGTTCGTGGCGCAGCCGCCGGCCGAGGTCGGCGCTGCCCTCCGGACCGGACTCCGCGGGCACCACGTAGGCCAGCAGCCGGGTGCCGCCCGCAGGGTCGGACTGCGGCAGCACGACCGCGTGCCGTACGCCGGGGAGCCGTTCCAACTCGACCTCGACGGCGCGCGGTTCGGCGCGGTAGCCCTGGACCTTGACCTGGTCGTCCGCGCGTCCCACGAACTCCAGGGTGCCGTCCGGCAGCCGGCGCACGAGGTCGCCGGTCCGGTACATCCGGGCGCCGGGCTCGGTGCCGAACGGATCGGGCAGGAACCGTTCGGCGGTCGCGGCCGGGCGGCCCAGGTAGCCGCGGGCCAGGCCCGCCCCGGCCACGTACAGCTCCCCGCACTCGCCGACGGGCACCGGCCGGAGCCCGTCGTCGAGCACGGCGACCCTGGTGCCGCTGATCGGGCGGCCGATCGGCACGCTCCGCAGCTCCGGGAGGGTGCTGCTGGTCCAGCAGGTCGTGTACGTGGTGTTCTCGGTCGGTCCGTAGCCGTTGGTGAAGAGCAGTTGCGGGTGGCGGGCCAGCAGGTGCCGGACGTGGCCCGGGGAGGCCACGTCGCCCCCGGTGAGGACGTGCCGCACGTCGGCGAACGCCTCTGGGTGGGAGCTCACCATCTGGTGGAGGAGGCCGGTGGTCAGCAGCAGGACCGTCACGCGCTCGGCCCGGACGACGCGCGCCACGTGCTCCAGCGTGATGGCGACCGGGGGGAAGAGGACCAGTCGGCAGCCGTTGACCAGGGGGGCCCAGATCTCGAACGTGGACGCGTCGAAGGCGACCGGCGCGAGGTGGAAGAAGACGTCCCCGGCCCGGATGTCCACCCAGTCCGCGCCCCGGACGAGCCGGTCGATCGCCCGGTGGGGCACGCCGACGCCCTTGGGCTCGCCGGTGGAGCCGGAGGTGTAGCTGACGTAGGCGAGCCGGTCGGGGTCGCAGGGGCGGGCCGGTGCCGCCGACGCGGCGGCGGGCTCCCGCACGGGGCCGCCCTCCGTCACCGTGACGACGGTGCCGGGCAGTTGCCCCCGCCGGGCCTCCCCGGTGATCACCATGCCCGCGCCGGCGTCCTCCAGCAGCAGCGCGTGGCGGGCGGCCGGGTCGTCCGGTTCGAGTCCGAGGTAGGCGCCGCCCGCGATGAGGACGGCGAGCAGGGCCACGATCAGCTCCGGTGACCGGGGCACCAGCACACCGACGACGTCCTCCTGTGCCAGTCCGGCGGCCCGCAGCCGCTCGGCGAGCCGGTTGGCGCGGTCGTTGAGCTGCCGGTAGGTCAGGGTCCGTCCGTCGCAGGTGACGGCGGGCGCGTGCGGGGCCCGCTCCGCCTGTTCGGCGACCAGCTCGTGGATCGCCCGGGCTTCGAACGGCGGCCGTCCGGTGCCGACGAACGCCGGGATGTCGGAGGTGAGGACCGTGTTGGTCAACTGCTTCCCGCTTTCCTGTGCTGAAGGGTGTCCCCGTCGGGGTTGAAGGCGCGACCGCGAGGGCGGTCGCCGCCGGGTGCCGCTGCGGCCGTTTCGGCTGCCGCGGCCGTTGTGACCATTGCGGCCCGTCGTGGCCGGGCCTCAGACCGCCGGCACGTGGAAGAAGGTGTCCCGCGCGGCGATGCGGCCCTGCGGCGTCATCCGGAAGAAGTCCGCGAACCGCAGCTCGACCTCGTCGCCGCCGTGCAGCACGCCGCGGAACAGGCCGTGCACGGCCACCTCGTCATCGGTCGTGACCACGGTGGCCAGGGTGTGCACACCGGAGCGGATCACCCGCTGGTCGCGGTAGAAGCGTTCCAGTTCGGCGTGCCCGACCATGGGCGGGTATCCGGGGCGGTGGTAGCGGGCGTCCGGGGTGAACAGGGCGACCAGTGCGGGTACGTCGCCGGCGTCGACGAGCCGGTAGTACCGGCGGACCTGGGACACCGCCGGTGGCGGGGCCGTCGGGGCTTCCGGTGTCACGGACGGTGTCGTGGGCGGTGTCGCGGGCGGTGCCGGGGTCTCGTCGGATCGGGAAGGGCTGTGGACCATGCCGAAGGTGCTTCCTGTGATCGCCGTCAGGGGGCTCGGAGTCGGGTACGGGGTGAGAGGGCCGGCGCGGCCGCGGCGTCCGGGGCGTCCTCGATCGCTTCGGCCAGGCGCGCCGGCGTGGCCGCCTGGAACAGGGCGCCGAGGGTGATCTCCCGGCCGAACCGCGCCCGCACCCGGTTGACCAGCCGGGTCGCGAGCAGGGAGTTGCCGCCCAGCGCGAAGAAGCCGTCGTCGACGCCCACTTCGGGCCGGCCGAGCACCTCGGCGAACAGCGCGCACACCGCCTGCTCGGCCGGGGTGCGCGGGGCCGGCCCGGCCGGTGCCGGTGCCGGGTCCGGGACGGGCAGCGCGGCCCGGTCGATCTTCCCCCGGGGCGTCAGGGGGAAGGCCTCGAGCGTGACGATCGCCGAGGGCACCATGTAGTCCGGCAGCGCCGCGGCGGCGTGCTCCCGCACCGAGGCCGGATCGAGCGCCCGGTCCCCGGCGGGGACGACGTAACCGATCAGGCGCCTGCCGGGCGAGGCGCCCCGGCCGGCGACCACGGTCGCCTGGGCGACGGCGGGGTGCCCGGCCAGGACCGCCTCGATCTCGCCCAGCTCGATGCGGAAGCCGTGGAGTTTGACCTGCTCGTCCGCGCGGCCGAGGAACTCCAGCTCCCCCTCGGCGTTCCAGCGGACCACATCGCCCGTGCGGTACATCCGCTCCCCCGGTTCGCCGAACGGGCACGGCAGGAACTGGGAGGCCGTCCGGCGGGGGTGGCCGAGGTATCCGCGGGCCACGCCCGGACCGGCGACGTACAGCACGCCGGCCACTCCCGGCGGCACCGGCGACAGCGCCTCGTCCAGGACGTACACCCGCCGGTTGTCCACCGGCCGGCCGAGGGGGACGACGTCGGGCACGGCCCGGCCGGGGCGGAGCACCCGGCGCGTGGTGAACGTGGTGGCCTCGGTCGGGCCGTACCCGGCGACCACCACGGAGTCCGGGCACCGGGCCAGCACGCGCCGGACCGCGTCGGCCGGCACGATGTCGCCGCCGGTCCACACCTGGCCGACCCCGGCCAGCGTGCCGGGGGACTCCTCGGCGAACACCCGGAACAACCCGGCCGTCAGCCAGAGCGCGCCGACCTCGTGCTCGACGATGAGACGGTGGAGGTCCGCGAGCGCCAGCTCGCCGGGCGGGGCCACGACCACCCGGCCCCCGTTGAGCAGCGGCACCCACCACTCGAAGGTGGACGCGTCGAAGGCGTGCGGGGAGTGCGCGAGGACCCGCGGGCCGTCCGCCTCGCGCCAGCAGTGCTGCGCGGTCAGGCTGATGACGTTGCGGTGGCTCAGCGCCACCCCCTTCGGCGTGCCCGTGGACCCCGAGGTGTACAGGACGCAGGCCAGGTGGTCCGGGCGCAGCGGCACGACGGGGTCGGTGGCCGGCTGGTCGGCGAGGCCCGGGTCGGCGTCGACGACGACACCCGGTGTGCCGGGGGACGGCACCTGCTCCCGGGTCGCCCGGTGGGTGAGCAGCACTGCCGCCCCGGTGTCGTCCAGGACGCGGCGCTGGCGGGCCGCCGGGGCCCGGGTGTCCAGCGGCACGTAGGCGCCGCCGGCCTTGCTGACCGCCAGGACCGCGACCACCACGTCGACGGAGCGTTCCATGAGCACGGCCACCGTGCTGTCGCAGCGGACGCCGAGGGCGATGAGCCGGTGGGCCAGCCGGTTGGCCCGGGCGTTCAACTCCGCGTAGGTCAGGGTGGTTTCGCCGCACACCACGGCGGGCGAGTCGGGCGTGCGCGCGACCTCGGCGGCGAAGGCCGACGGCACCGTCGGGTGCGGCAGCGGCCGCGCGGTGCGGTTGGCGGCCACGACGGTCCGGTGCCGTTCCCCGGGCGTGAGGAGGTCGGGCCGGCCGATCGGCCGGTCCGGGTCGGCGGAGGCCACCGCGTCCAGGAACCGGAGGAACCGCCGCTGGTGGGCGGCGAGTTCGGCCTCGGAGTAGAGCGCGGGGTTCGCGTCGACGTCGAGCCGGGGCTCGGTGCCGTCGGAGCGGTCGTAGACGGAGAAGGAGAGGTCCTCGACCGGCCCGTTGGACAGGTTGTGCACGGTGGCCCGGACGCCCGCGAAGTCCAGGTGGTAGTAGAAGGACATGATGTTGACGACGGGCCCGAACAGGACCCGCTCCGACCGGGCCGGATCCAGCTCCCTGCGCAGGTCCTCGCTGCGGTGGCGCTGGTGGCGGCGCAGGGCGGCGACCTCCTCGGCCACCTGCCGCACGAGCGCGGACAGCCCCTGTTCGGGGCGGACGCTCAGCCGCAGCGGCACCACGTTCGCCACCATGCCGGGCACGGCCGGCGCGCCGGAGCCGGTGCGCCCGGTCACCGGCATGCTGAGCACGATGTCCCGCTCGCCGCTGAGACGGTGGAGGTACGCGGCGACCGTCGCGGTGAAGGCGGCGGGCCAGCTCGCCCCGGCGGGTCGCGCGGCCCGCCGCAGCGCGGCCAGGGTGGGCGCGTCGAGGCTGCCGGTCCGGCGCAGAAAGCCGTCCGAGGCGGGTGCCGAGCGGCGGGCGAGGCTGACCGGGTCCGGCCGTCCGGCGAGCCGGCCTGCCCAGAACTCCCGGTCCTGTCGGGGATGTTCGGACGCGCGGTAGGCGGCGTCGTGCTCCAGCAGCAGGCTCAGCGGCCCGAAGGCCGGTCCGGCGCCGGCCCTGCCCTGGACGAGAGCGGTGTAGGTCCTGGCGACGCGGCGCGCGATGAGCGACATGCTGAAGCCGTCGACCACGATGTGGTGGACGCGCTGGTACCAGACGTGGCGGTCCGGCGCGAGGGTGAACAGGGCCTGGCGGAAGAGCGGGCCCCGGGTGAGCCCGACCGGGGTGGACAGGTCCGCCCGCATCCAGCGCTCGGCCGCCCGCAGCGGATCCGGTGCCGATGTGAGGTCGGCGTGGTGCATCGACCAGTCAGGCGACGCGGTGACGACCTGGCGGGGGCCCTCGGCACCGTCGGTGAGGCGGACGCGCAGGGACTCGGTCTCGTCCACCACCCGCCGCACGGCCGTCTCGAACAGCTCCGGGTCGATCGGCCCGGGGATGTCCACGTACTCGCCGGTGTTGTAGGCGGGGCTGTCGGGGCGCAGCTGGTGGGCGAACCAGACGCCGGACTGCGCCGACGACAGCGGCAACTCGGGTCCGTGACTCATCCGAGCTCCTCCAGGACGGCCGACAGCGCGTCGGCGAAGGATGCGACGTGCGGCGGCGACAGCATGTCGTGGTGGTTTCCGGGGACTTCGAGCACGCTCAGCGCCCCCCGGGTGCGGTCCCGCCACCGGGCGGGGTCCACGGCCGGGCCGGCGAGTTCGGGGTGGGTCTCGGCGCTCGTGAACAGGTGGATCGGCGTCCTCAGCCGGGCCGTCGACCGGTAGCGCCGGGCGGCGGCCCCGTTGGCGGTGAACACCCGTGCCATGCGCCGCAGTTGCTCGGTTCGTCCGCGCTCGGGCAGGTGCTCGCCGGCGTGCGCGTCGTGGAACAGCAGGGAGAGGGCCTCCTGCTCGTCGGGTTCGTGGAGGTCCCCGCCCGGCCCGTCGACGGCTCCACCGGTGGACGCGGGCGCTCCGACGTCGATGATCCCGAGGAATTCCGGGGGGTTGCCCTGCTCCTCCAGCAGGCGGGCCATCTCGAAGGCGACCAGCCCGCCGAAGGACCAGCCGGCCAGCAGGTACGGGCCGTCGGGCAGGACGGAGCGCAGCTCCCTCAGGTAGCGTCGCGCCTGCTCCTCGACGGTGGCCAGGGGCGGCTCGTCGGTGTTGTAGCCGACGGCCTCCAGGCCGAGGACGGGCCGGGCACCCCCGGGGGATTCGGCGGGGTGCTCCGCCAGCCGTCCGGCCAGGTGCAGGAAGGAGGACACGTCCCCGCTCTGCGGGTGCACCAGGACCAGCGGCGCCCGGCGCCGGTCCCCTTCGGCCAGCGGGACGAGCAGCCGTCGCAGGGCCCGCGACGCGTCGGGCAGTTCCGCGCACAGCCCCTCGACGGTGGGGTGGCGGAACACCGTGTTGAGCGGCACGGTGACCCCCCACTCCCGCCGGATCGCCTCCACGAGCTCGACCGCCCTGAGGGAGTGCCCGCCCAGGGCGAAGAAGTCGTCCCGGACGCCGACCCTCGGGGTGCCCAGCACCCGCTCCCAGATCCTGGTCATCAGGAGTTCCGGCACGTCCCGCGGCGGGAGCGCGCCGGCCTCGTGGCCGTGGCGGGCGGGCGCGGGCAGGGCCGCGCGGTCCACCTTGCCGTTCGTCGTCAACGGGATCCGGTCGAGCGCGGTCAGCGTCGCGGGCACCATGAACTCGGGCAGGGTCTCGCGCAGGGAGCGGCGCACGTCCGCCAGGTCGCCGGGCCGGTCCTGCCACACCAGGTAGCCGGCCAGTTCGGCGTCCGTCCCGCCGCCCCGCACCGTCACCGCGGCCCTGGCGACACCGGGCCGCGCGCTCAGCGCGGCCTCGATCTCGCCCGGCTCGATGCGGTACCCGCGGATCTTCACCTGCTCGTCGGTGCGGCCGAGGAAGAGCAGGCTGCCGTCGGGCAGGTACCGGGCCAGGTCCCCGGTCCGGTACAGCCGGCCGCCGTCCGCGCCGAAGGGATCGGGCACGAAGCGTTCGGCGGTCAGCCCCGGCCGACCGGCGTACCCGCGGGTGACGCCGACCCCGCCGATGTGGATCTCCCCCGGGACGCCGACGGGCACCGGGGCGCCGGCCGGGTCCAGCAGGTAGATCCGGAGGTTGCCGAGCGGCCGGCCGATCGGAACGGACCCTCCCGGACGGGCGAGGTCCCGGTCGGCGTCCACCCGCCGGGTGACACAGCCGACGGAGGCCTCGGTGGGACCGTAGCCGTTCCACAGGGTGGAGACCCGCTCGAGGAGCCGCCGGGCCAGGGCGGGCTGGAGCGCTTCGCCCACGCAGATCGCCTGGAACCGGCCGCCCGGCCAGCCGCCGTCCAGCAGCAGGAGCCAGGTGGCCGGGGTGGCCATGAGCGTGGTGACGCCGAACTCGCGCATCATCTCCGTCAGGCGCGGGCCGTCGACCGCGACCTCCGACGGGGCGATCACCACGCTGGCGCCCCAGGCCAGCGGCATGAGCACCTGGGGGACGATGACGTCGAAGGAGATCGAGGCCACCGAGGCGACGACGTCGGCGCCGTCGAGGTCCAGCTGCCGGCCGCGGACCACCAGGTAGTTGACCACGCCCTCGTGCGGGACCAGCACGGCCTTGGGGCGTCCGGTCGAACCGGAGGTGTAGATCGAGTACGCCAGGTTGGCGGGCGTCGCGAGCGGCGGCAGCGCGTCCCCGGGCAGGTCCGCGACCAGCGGGGCCTCGGCGTCCAGCCACACCGTCTCGGCGCCGTGCCGCGGCAGCCGGTCGGCCAGGGAGCGCCGGGTGAGCAGCAGCGGCACGTAGGCGTCGGCGAGCATGAACGACATCCGCCGGGCCGGGAGGTCCGGGTCCAGCGGCAGGTAGGCGGCGCCCGACTTGAGGACGGCCAGCAGGGCCACCACCAGGTCCGCCGAGCGCGGCAGGCAGACGCCGACCAGGCGCTCGGGCCGTGCTCCCCTGGCCCGCAGGTGTCGGGCCAGGCGGTTGGCCCGTCGGTCGAGTTCCCGGTAGGTCAGTCGCTCGGTGCCGCAGCGGACCGCCACCGCGTCGGGGGTCAGCCGGGCCCGCTCCTCGACCAGCTCGTGCACGCAGAGGTCGGCGGGGACGGGTTCGTCGGTGGCGTTGGCGGCCACCAGCAGCGCCTCGCGCTCGGCCTCGGTGAGCAGGTCGAGGCGCGAGACGGGACGGTCGGGGTCGTCGGCCGCGGCGCCCAGCAGCCGGAGGTAGTGGCCGACCAGGCGCTCCACGGTCGCGCGGTCGAACAGGCCGGTGTCGAAGGCCACGGTCCCGGTCGTGCCGGCGGGCCCGGCCGGGCCGCTCGGCCGGTCGGCTATCACCAGGCTGAGGTCGACCTTGGCCGTGCCGTTGTCGACCTCCATCGGCTCCACCTCCGCCCCCGCCAGCCGGAGGGAGGCGGTCGGGTCGGACAGGCCGGCGACCATCACCTGGAACAGCGGGTTGCGGTCGAGGCCGCGGGCCGGCCGTAGCTCCTGCACCAGCCGCTCGAACGGCACGTCCTGGTGCGCGTAGGCGTCCAGGGCCGTCCGGCGGACCCGGTCGAGCAGTTCGGCGAAGCCAGGGTCGTCCGCGAGGTCGGTGCGCAGGACCACGGTGTTGATGAACGAGCCCACCAGCTGGTCGAGTTCCGGACGGGCGCGGCCCGCGACCGGTGTGCCGACCGCCACGTCGGACTGCCCGCTGTAGCGGGCGAGCAGGGCCTGGAACCCGGCGAGCATCGTCATGAACATCGTCGCGCCGTGCCGCCGGCCCAACCGCCGCAACCGCTCGGCCAGTTCCTCGGGCACCGTGAAGGTGATCCGCTCGCCCCGGCCCGCGCGGACCGGTCCGCGCGGCCGGTCGGTGGGCAGGTCCAGCGCCGATAGACCGGACAACTGCGCTCGCCAGTAGTCGAGTTGGCTCTGCAGGCGGTCGCCGGAGATCCGGGACCGCTGCCAGTGGGCGAAGTCCGCGTACTGGATCCGCGAGGGCGGCAGCCCGTGCTCGCGGCCTTCCAGCCGGCTCCGGTACATCGCCGACAGGTCGTCCCACAGCAGCGGCATCGACCAGCCGTCGACGGCGATGTGGTGGACGACCACCACCAGGACGTGCTCGTCCTCGTCGACCCGCAGCAGCGAGGCGCGCAGCAGCGGGGCGGCGGCCAGGTCGAACGGGCGCAGGATCTCGGAGTGGACGAGGTCGAGGGCCAGCCGCGTCCGGCGTTCCGCGGGCTCGGTCCGGAGGTCCGTGACGGGCAGGTCGACCGGCCGGGCCGGCTCGACCGAGGGAACGGGGCGCCCGTGCTTCTCGGGGAAGGCGGTCCGCAGCACTTCGTGGCGCCGCACCAGCTCGGTGAGGCCGTGCCCGAGGGCGGCCACGTCCAGCGGGCCGCGCAGCCGGAAGACCTCGTGGACGTTGTACAGCGCCGGGCCGTCGGACAGCCGCTCGACCAGCCACATGCGTTCCTGGGTGAACGACGTCACCCGTTCACCCGCCGGGCGGGGCGGGATCGCGGCCTCCGGCTCGCCCTCGGCGGCCCTGGCGCGGGCGGCGCGGACGCGTCGATCGAGCAGGGCCCGCGCACCGGCCGGCGTGGAACCGGCCCGTGGGCCGGGCTCGGGGTGACTGGGCTCGGGGTGACTGGGCTGTTCCTTCACGGGTGACGGGCCTTTCCGGCGGGGAGCGGGTCCGCCTCGGCGGCGCCGAGGTCGGCCAGCAGCGCCGCGTCGATGCCGTCGGCGAGTTCGGCGACGGTCGGGTGGTAGAAGAGCAGGACGACCGGCAGTTCGAGGTCGAGTGCCCGGCCGAGCCGGGACATGACCTTCGAGGCGAGGAGCGAGTGGCCGCCCAGCTCGAAGAAGTCGCTGTGCACACCGTCCGGGGTGACTCCGAGCACCTCGGCCCAGGTCTCCAGCACGAGGAGTTCGGTCTCGGTCCCGGTTCCGGCGGCGGGAGCGCCGGCCCGGTCGGCGCCGGGCCGCGGACCGGCGGGGCTCGGACCAGCGGGGCGCGGGGTGGGAGCGCCGGGAGCGGCGGGGCTCACCCGGAGGCCGGGTGGGGTCCCCCAGGCCGAGATCGGCCGGTCGGGAGCGCCGACGAGATGGTCGAGCAGCGCCGTGAAGCCCTCGGCGAGCTGCCGCACCGTGTCACGCTCGAAGAGGTCGGCGGCGTAGCGGATCACACCGGAGAGACGATCGCCGAGGTCCGTCAGGGAGACCTCGATGTCGAACTTCGCCACCCCGTTCGGGATCTGATGGGGACTCACCTCCAGGCCCGGCAGGCCGGACGGGATCGAGGGCGGATCCTCCAGCTGGAACATGACGGTGAACAGGGGGTGTTGGCCGAGATCGCGTTCGGGCCGCAGCTCCTGCACCAGCCGCTCGAAGGGGACGTCCTGGTGCGCGTAGGCGTCCACCGCGCACCGCCGCACCCGGGCGAGCACCTCGGTGAAGCCGGGGTCGCCCGACAGGTCGGTGCGCAGGACGAGCGTGTTGACGAAGAAGCCGACCAGCGGCTCCACCTCGATCCGGGTCCGCCCGGAGATCGGGGTGCCCACCGTCACGTCGGCCTGCCCCGTGCAGCGCGCGAGCAGGACCTGGAAGGCGGCCAGCAGCGTCATGAACGGCGTCACCTCGTGGGTGCGCCCCAGTGCGCGGATCCGGTCGGCGAGTTCCGCGGGGATCTCGATGCCGACCTGCTCGCCCCGACCCGACCACACCGCGGGGCGTGGCCGGTCCGTCGGGAGGGCCGACGGGGTCAGGTCGGACAAGTGCTCCCGCCAGTAGGCGAGTTGGCCTTGTAGTGCCGCTCCGTCGAGGTGGCTCCGCTGCCAGTCCGCGAAGTCGGCGTACTGGACGGGCAGGTCCGGCAGGGCGATCGGCCGACCGCCGACGGCGGCGCCGTACGCGGCGGAGAACTCCTGCCACAGCACCGGCAGCGACCAGCCGTCACAGGCGATGTGGTGGATCACCAGGACCAGCAGGTGGTCGTCGGTCGCGACGCGGACCAGTCGGGCCCGCAGCATCGGGGCGGTCCCGAGGTCGAAGGGGGTCGCCAGGTCGGCGGCCACCAGCTCCCGGGCCCGCTGCCAGGCCCGCTCCGCCGGGGTGCGGGTCAGATCGGTGACCGTCGGCACGAAGGTCCCGACCGGCTCCGTGACGTGGCACGGGCCGTCCTCCGAGTCGACGATCCTGCCGCGCAACACCTCGTGGCGCCGCACGACTTCGGTCAGCGCCCGGACGAGCGCCTCCTGGTCCAGCCGGCCACGCAGCCGGACCGCGGTCGGGACGTTGTGGTCGGGCCGGCCCGGCCGCAGCCGGTCGAGGAACCACAGCCGTTGCTGGGCGAAGGACAACGGGGTCGGAGCGTACGAGCTCCGATCGGAGCCAGGCATGACGGATCCACCTTTCACGGCGATCGGGACCGCATAAGCGTCCCGGAAATCCCCTCGCCGATTCGCTGGTTCGCGAACAGTACGGCGGATAGTAGGCAGCTCCCGTCTCACTCCGCAAGACGCGGAAGGGGGTCGGAGGCATCAGGACAATCTTTACGCCAGACCCCGGTAATCCTTATGCGGATTGAACGCACTCGACGGCTAACATCCGCGCGTCCGGCCGCGAGACCGGTCCTGACGTGCAGTCATGGTGCCGATCGGGCACACCACTTCCGTGGACGTGAACCACGTGATAATTCTTCTTTCGCCGGGAAGGCGGCCGGATGGGCCCCTTTCGTGTCGGCCCTTCATTGTTCCGAAAAAGATCGGTGAACCCATTGCATGAACTCATCCGTTGTCCATGGATCCCACCCTGTCGCATGAACTCGGAGAAGTCATGACGCAGCAGCAGAGCCTGGTGGGTTCATTCGTCTCGCACGCCGCCGACCACCCCGGCGATCCGGCCCTGGTGTGGCACGGGGAGGAGACGACCTACCGCGAACTCCACCGGCTGGCCGAGCGGGAGCGCCCGCGGATCGCCCGGCTCGCCCCGGACGAGGACGAGCCGATCGGCATCCCGGCCGCCAAGTCGCCCCCGACGATCGCCCTCGTGCTCGCCTGCCTGCTGGAAGGACGGCGCTTCCTGCTGCTGCCGGCGCCCACGGCGGAGGGGACCGCCTCCCACGCGTCGGCCGAGCGGGCCGGAATCCGGCACGTCCTGTCGCCGGCAGTCCCCCCGGCCCCCGGGCCGGAGGCCCCCGACCGGCGGGCGGAGCCGAGGGCGCCGCGCGCCACCGGAGCCGCCGACACGTCCTTCATGTTCACCACCTCCGGTTCCACCGGGCGGCCGAAGATCGTGCCCCTGAGCACGGGGGCGGTGGACCGCTTCACCACCTGGGCCGGCGAGCGGTTCGGCATCCGCCGGGGGACGACGGTCCTCAACTACGCCCCGCTCACCTTCGACCTGTGCCTGCTGGACGTCTGGACCACGCTCAAGTACGGCGGCCGCGTCGTCCTGGTCGATCCGGCCCGGGCCACCCAACCGGGCCACCTGCTGGACCTGCTGTCCCGCCACGAGGTCCGACTCGTCCAGGCGGTCCCGATGTTCTACCAACTGCTGGTCGACGGGACCGCGCGCAGCGGCCGGCGGTTCGACACCGTCGAGCACGTCGTCTTCACCGGCGACAGCCTGCCCGCCCGTTGCCTGGCCGAGCTTCCGCGCCTGTTCCCCGGCGCGCGGCTGCACAACGTCTACGGCTGCACCGAGACCAACGACAGCTTCCTGCACGAGGTGGACGGCACCGAGCCGGCGGACGGTCCGGTGCCGATCGGGCGTCCGCTGCCCGGAGTCCACGCGCTGATCGTCGGCGCCGACGGCGGGATCGTGACCGGGCCGGGCACCGGCGAACTCCACGTCGCGACGCCCTTCCAGACCGACGGCTACCTGGACCGGGCCCAGGACGCGGACAGGTTCGCGACCCACCACCACGACGGGGAGACGCGACGCTACTTCCGCAGCGGCGACCTCGTCCGGCGGGACGAGGACGGCCGCATCACCCTGGAAGGCCGGAACGACCACCAGGTCAAGGTCCGCGGCACCCGGGTCAACACCCACGAGGTCGAACAGGTGCTGCTCGACCACCCCGAGGTCGTCGAGGCCGCCGTGGTGGCCGTACCCGACCCGGTGGCCGGCCGCCTGCTGCGGAGCGTGGTCCGCCGCGCCCCGGGCAGCCGGCTGAACTCCCTGGCGCTGCGCCGGCACTGCGCACAGCGCCTCCCGCTCACCGCCGTCCCCTCGACCCTGCGGATCGTGGACGACCCGCTGCCCAGGACGTCCACCGGAAAGATCGACCGCAGGCCCGTCGAGCGCGACTGCTCCCCCTCCCAGCCCACCGAAGGATCGGCCACGTGAACCACGCCGCGGTAGTCACCCAGTTCATCATCGAGGAGTTCCTGCCCGACGTCGGCGCGGACGAGCTGGACTCCGACTACGACCTCGTGGACGGCGGGGTCATCGACAGCCTCGGTCTGCTCAAGACGATCGCCTGGCTGGAGGACCGCTTCGACGTGCGCGTCGAGGAGTTCGACCTCGACCCGGACAGCTTCCGCTCCGTCGGCTCGATCAGCAGGTTCATCGAGCAGGCCCAGCCGCAGCGGACGGACGCCCGCTAGTCATGCACGAGGTGCTGCGAGCGCTGATCCGCCGGGACCGCGCCGTCGACCAGGAACTGTGGGGGTCCTTCTGGGACCAGCTGCGGGACGGCGCCCTCCGGCCGGGCGAGTCGGTGGCGCTGCTGTCCTCGCTGTCCACCCGGATGCCCGACCGGGACACGCTGGTCGCGATGCTCCGCTCGCTGGACCAGCGGCGGCCGGCCGTCACCGCGCGGCTGGACGGCACGGCCAACATCGTCGGCACCGGGGGCGGGCCGGCCACCTTCAACATCTCCACGGCGGCGGCCTTCCTCGCCGCGGCCCTGGGCGTCCGCGTCGTCAAGACGGGATCCCGCGCCTACACGAGCACGTGCGGCTCCCACGACCTGCTCGACCGTCTCGGCATCGGAAGGACCGCCTCGTACGAGAGGACCGAGGCCCAGCTGGAACGCTTCGGCATCGCCTTCCCGGGGAACTTCGTCTACCCGCGGGAGGTGGCGCTGCTGGCCCGGAGCATCGTGCCGATGGACCTGCGGACGATCGGCGGGTTCGTCAACTCCGTCGGCCCCTTCCTGGCCGCGGTGCCGGTCTCCGCCCAGCTCGTCGGCGTCTCGGACCGTTCGCTGCTGCCGGCGCTGGGCGAGGTCGCCGCGACCGTCGCCGACCGGAGGATCTGGCTGTGCTCCAACGGGCTGGGAGTCGACGAGCTCGTCGACTCCGTCGACAACCTGGTCCTCAGCAACGACGGCACCGGCCCGATCCGGCTGCCGGCCGAGTCCACCGGCCCCGGGGCCGTGACCGCGACCTCGACCTCGACCTGGACCTCGACCTGGACCTCGACCGCGACCGGCACGATCGCCGGACTGCGGCCGGCCGGGGAGGGGGAGGACGTGGTCGACCACTTCCTCGGCGTGCTCTCCGGAGCGGGCACGGCGCCCGCCACCCGCACCGTCTGCCTGAACGCCGCCGCACTGGCCGTCGCGAGCGGGCTGATCGACGGGTGGCCGGAGGCGATCCGGGCGGCCGGCGAGGCCCTGCGCGGCGGTGCCGCCCGCGACCTCGTCGACCGCCTGCGCGCCCGGCCGGAGCGTGCCCGATGAGCGGGTTCTTCGCCCGCCGGCCGCCGGACCGGCCCGGCCTGGCGGTGTTCCTCAACGCCGGGGACCCATCGCTGCCCGTCCTGGCCGACGTCCTGCGGATGCTCGACGACTGCCGGGTGGACTGCCTGGAGCTGGCGGTGCCCTTCCCGGACTCGGCCACCGACGGGCCCGTCATCCGCCGCTCGGCCCAGCGGGCCCTGGCCGACGGCGTCGGACTCGACGAGGTGCTCGACTTCCTCGGCGGGGTCCTGCCCCGGCTGCGCCACCTGCGGGTGGCACTGCTGGCCGACTGGAGCCACACCGTCAGGGAGCTGACCGTGCCGGGCTTCGTCCGGCGGGTCGCCGACGCCGGCGTCCACGGGCTGCTGGTCCACGGACTGCCGCCGCGCCTGCGGGCCGGCTGCCTCGACGCGGTGCGGGAGGCGGGGCTTCCCCTGGTCGCCACCTGCTACGCCGCGTCGGCGCCCGAGGTGAAGGCCGCCGCCGCCGAGTGCGCCACCGCGTACCTGTACCTGGTGGCCCACTACGGCCGCAGCGGCGGCGGGCTCACGGCCGACCACCGGGAGCTGGCCGCCGCGCTGGCCGCGCTGCGGCCGCGGACCGCCGTACCGATCGCCGTCGGGTTCGGCGTCCGCTCCCGGGCGGACGCCGACCTGCTGCACGGCCTCGGCGCCGACGCCGTCGTCGTGGGCAGCGCCGGGGTCGCCCGGATCGAGCACGCCCTCGCCCGAGGGGCCGACGTGGTCGAGGAGTTCCACACCTTCGTTCAGACCGTTTCACCGCATTCGACAAGCCGCTAGGAGACACACCCGATGATCGTTCGACACCTTGCCGACGTGAAGACCGTGGACTGGGGCAACGGGCTCAGCCGCAGGTTCCTGCTCGAGTCCGACGGCCTGGGCTACACGATGACGGACACCACCGTCCGCGCCGGCACCAAGTCCCGGCTGGAGTACCGCCGCCACCTGGAGGCGTGCTACTGCATCGAGGGGAAGGGCGAGGTCGTGGACACCGACGGCACCTCCCACCCGCTCGAACCGGGCACCCTGTACGCGCTCGACCGGAACGACGCCCACTTCCTGATCGCGAGCCCGGACGAGGACCTCCGGCTGGTGTGCGTGTTCTCGCCCGCGCTGCGCGGCGACGAACGCCACGACCTCGACTCCGCCGAGTTCTCCGAGTACTGACGGGACCGACAGATGATCAGGTGGAACGACGACCAGATCGCCCTGGGCGAGGGGATCGCCCAGTGGTGCGAGGAGCTCAGCTCCGGCCACCTCGAAGGGGACGCCGAAGGAGCCTTCCCGTGGGACAAGTGGAAGCTGATCCAGAGGTCCGGAATCCTCGGCCTGCCCTTCGACGAGCAGTGGGGCGGCCTGGGCCAGGACCTGCTCACCACCATGCACGTGCTCGAACGACTCGGCACCGGATGCCGTGACGGCGGACTGAACTTCTCGGTCGCCACCCACCTGGTCGGCGTCGGGATCCCGCTGCAGCGGTTCGGCTCGCCGGAGCTCAAGGCGCGCCACCTGCCGGGGATCTGCTCGGGCGAGACGATCGGGGCGCACGCGATCAGCGAGACCGAGAGCGGCTCCGACGCGCTGGCGATGAGGACCACGGCCACCCGCGAGGGCGACGCCTTCGTCCTGCGGGGCGGCAAGGCCTTCATCACCAACGGACCGGTGGCCGACGTGTTCGTGGTGTACGCGCGCACCCACCCGAGCAGCGGCCCGCTCAGCGTCACCGCCTTCGTCGTGGAGCGGGACACCCCGGGCCTCGTCATCGGGCCGCCCGTCGCCACCATGGGCCTGCGGACCGCGCCGCTGAGCGAACTGCACTTCGACGACTGCAGGATCCCCGCGTCCGCCGTGATCGGCCGGGTCGGGTCCGGCTTCCTGGTCCTGGACCACGTGATGAAGTGGGAGATCCTCTGCTCCTTCGTCATCAGCACCGGACAGATGCGGTACCGGCTCGACCGCTGCGTCGAGTACGCCAAGGAACGCGTCCAGTTCGGGAGTCCGATCGGCTCGTACCAGTCGGTCTCCCACAAGCTCGTGGAGATGAGCATCGGCCTGGACACCGCGCGCAAGTGGCTCTACGACACGGCGGTCCGGCTGACGGCGGGCGAGAACGTCACACGGGACATCGCCGTCAGCAAACTCCTCGCCAGCGAGAGCAACCTCTCCTCCGCGCTGGCCGCCGTGCAGATCTTCGGCGGCAGCGGCTACCTGGCCGAGTACGGGCTGGAGAAGGACCTGCGCGACGCGGTCGCCGGCCCGATCTACTCGGGCACCTCGGAGATCCAACGCAACCGTGTCGCCGCCATGTTGGGACTGTGACGCCCGATGCTGCTCAAGATCTGCGGAGCCGCCTCGGCCGAGGACGTGGCATCGCTCGACCGGGCCGGAGCCGACCTCGTCGGCCTGTGGCACGGCGTTCCGGGCGGCCGCGCCGAACTGACGCTCCGTCAACTCACCACGGTCGCGCACGCCGTACACCGAACGGCGCGGCTGCGTCCGGTCCTCGTGACCTTCCTCGACGACGCCGGGGCGATTCGCACCGCGACGGGCGCCGGGCGGGTGCCGTGGGTCCAACTGCACGGCTACCAGCCGCCGGGACTGGTCCGCGCCCTGAAGAGCACCACGGACCTCACCGTGGTCAAGGTGCTGCACCTGGGTGCGGACACCCGCGCGGAGCGGTCGCTGATCCCGGCCTACGAGCGGGCGGGAACGGACCTCTTCCTGCTGGACGCGGTGGCCGGCGACGGCCGGATCGGCAGTACCGGGCGACCGGCCGACCGCGAGGCCGTCCTCGGGATCGCCGACCGCCTCTCCCGCCCCTTCCTGCTGGCCGGCGGCATCTCGGCCGACAACCGGGAGGACTACCGGGCGGTCGTGGACCACCCCCTGTTCCTGGGCGTCGACGTGGACACCGCGGCCAGGGACCCGGACGGACGGCTGAGCACCGACCGGATCACGGCCGTGCGGCGCGGCTGGCGGGTGCCGGACGGCGCCGGGGCTGCCGGAGGATCCGGATGACGGCCGCCTTCATCGAGGCGCTGCTGGACGCCCGCCGACCGGTGATCATGGAGCTCAAGCGCCAGGACGCCGCCGGGCGCGACCTGTTCGGCGGCAGGTCCGCCGCCCGGCTGGTCGCCGACTACCGGGACGCCGGCGCACCCTGCCTGTCGGTGGTGACCGGGCGGTGGTTCGGCGGCACCCCGGAGCTGCTGCGCGAGGTCGTGGAGGCGACGGACCTGCCCGTCCTGCAGAAGGACTTCATCACCCGCCGCGGCCAACTGCGCGAGGCCCGCGAGAACGGCGCGTCCGCCGTCCTGCTGACCGCCGCGCTGCTGCCGCGCGCCACCCTGGGCCACCTGGTCGAGCACGGCCTGCGCCTGGGCCTGACCCCGTTCGTCGAGGTCACCACCGAGGAGGAGATCAGCCGCGTACCGCGCGCCGAGGAGTGCGTGGTCGCGGTGAACAACAAGGACATCACCGACCGCGAGCGCGGCGCGGGCGACCTCGGGCGGAGCTCGTCGCTCCTGCCCGCGGTGCTGCGCGGCGGCACCCGGTGCCCGGTCAGCGCCGGAGCCGTCCGCTCCCCCGACGACGCCGCCCGCCTCCTCGACGAGGGCTTCGCCGGCGTGCTCATCGGCACGGGCCTGCTGCGCGCCCCCAGCCTGCCGGCCTGGCTGGACGGCCTCGACGCCCGCCTCGCCACCCACCTCGCCGCCCGTCGCGGCACCCGCCCCGACGCCGGCCACGAACCGGCTCCACTCTCCGCCGCCCGGCGGACCCCTTGAGCACCGACAACCGGAGGTAACGGCATGACCAGCACGACACCCGAGCAGTGGAAGGTCGTCGTCAACGACGAGGAGCAGTACTCGATCTGGTCCGCCGACCGCGAGACGCCGGCGGGCTGGCACGAGGCCGGCGTCCGGGGCGCCAAGGACGACTGCCTCGCGCACATCGAACGCGTGTGGACCGACATGCGCCCCCGCAGCCTGCGCCTGCGGTCCGTCCCGGAGGAGGGTGCGCGGTGAGCCCCGCGCTCGCGCCGCACGGCGCGCGCCCGGCTTCCGCGCCCGTGCTCTCCACCACCCTGAACCTCCCGGAGTGCCGGGCCCGCGGCTGGGTCGTCGTCGACTCCATGGTCGACGGCCTGGCCATGGGCGGCACCAGGATGACCCCGACGGTGACCGAGCAGGAGCTGGCCGGGCTCGCCAGGGCGATGACCCACAAGCTGGCACTGGTCGGCCTGCCCATCGGCGGCGCCAAGGCCGGCATCGCCCCCGATCCGGACGCCGCCGTCGAACGGCAGGAGGTGATGCGGGGGTTCGGCCGCGCCGCGGCCCCCCTGCTGCACGGCGGGGTGTACCTGGGCTGCGACCAGGGCACCACCTACGCCGACCGGCGGCTGGCCTTCGAGGCCGCCGGGTACGACGTCACCCGCCGCCCCGGCACCACCCGCCTCACCGTCGGCTGGGCCGAACTGTGGGACCACATGGCCGACATCACCGGCTACGGCGTGGCCGTCGCGGTGCTCGGCGCCCTGCGGGCCTCCGGTGCGCGGACCCCGCAGCGCGTCGCGATCCAGGGCTTCGGCACCGTCGGGCGCGCGGTCGCCGCCCACCTCGCCGCCCACGGCCACCTGGTGGTAGCGGTGGCCGACGTCCGGGGCACCGTCGAGGACCAGCAAGGACTGCCCGTCGCCGAACTCACCGCGCTCACCAGCAGCGACGGCACCATCGACCGCAGCCGGCTGCCCGCCCGGGTCACGGCCCACGGGCCCGGGCGGGCGTGGCTGCACGTCGACGCCGACGTGCTGGTGCTGGCCGCGTCCGCCTCCGCCGTCGACGAGGAGGCGGTCCCGGAGGTCCGGGCCCGCCTGGTGGTCGAGGGCGGGAACCTGAGCTGCACCGCACCGGCCCGCCGGCTGCTGCGCGAGGCCGGCCACACCGTCCTGCCGGACGTGGTCGTCAACGTCGGCGGGGCGGCGGCGACCGGGTGCGTGCTCACCGGCCTGGCCCCGTCCGACCTGCCGCTCCCGCGGCTGTCCGCGTGGCTGCGCGACTGGGTCTCCGGCAGGGTCGCCCGGAACTGCGAGCTGGTGCAGGAGCTGAGCGCCTCGGGCAGCGCCGACCCGGTCACCCAGCTCCTCGGTTCGCTGCCGGCCCGGGCCGGCGCCTCCGCACCGGAGGTGCCGGCCGAGCGGTGACCGGGCCGGCGGACGCGCCCTCGCGCCGGGCCGCTCATCGCGGAACCGCGGCGAGCGGCCCGGCGCGGCCCTCGCCGCCTCCGGCCCGCCGTCCGGCTGCCGCCTCCGCACCCGCCGCGCGGCGGCGCAGCCGGCCTGCGCCGAGGTCCGGCCGTCGCGGACCGCCTCCTGCCCCGGCGACCTCCTGGCCGCCCACCGCTCCCCCGGCGGCCCGCACCTCCCGGGTGAGGCCGTACCGCGGACCGGGTTCCTCCCGTAGCGTCGTCCTTCCACCGCGGGGACCCGCGGTGCACGAAGGGGAGGATTCCATGAACCCGCTTGTCTCGACGGCCCGTTGGCTGGGCTCCCTGGCGGTGGCGGGGGCGCTGCTGCTCACCGGGACCGGCACCGCCGGCGCCGTCGGCGGCACGTCCGGCAGCATGTCCGGCGGCACGTCCGGCGGACCGGTGGCGGGCGTCCCGCAGACCGTCGAACTGGACTCGTCACCCGCCTCGGTGGCCGTCAGCCCGGACGGGCGCAGGGCCTACGTCGCGGTGAAGGACACCACCAACGGCGCGAAGGTGAAGGTGGTCGACACCCAGAGCGGCGCGGTCACCGCGGTGGTGACCCTGTCCACCGGGTTCGGGGCCGGTCCGGGGCCGCTGGCCGTCAGCCCGGACGGCTCACGCGTCCACGTGCTGTTCTCGACCGCCCGCAAGGCACCGCTGTCCGTCCTGGGCACCATCGACACGGCCACCGGCACCGTCGTCTCCAGCACGGCGGCACCGGACCAGCCGCGACCCGACGGCACCCTCCCCGGGGCCCTCACCTCGCTGGCGGTCGGCCCGGACGGCGCCACCGTCTACGTCGGCCAGGACGGACCGGCCCGCTACCACCGCCCGGCCGAACCGGGCGCCCGGGTCCTGTCCTTCTCCCCGCAGCAGCAGGCCTTCACCGCCGCCGTGCCGGTACCCGGCCGCTACCTCGGCTCGATCGTCACGGCTCCGAACGGTGACACCGCGTACACCGCCACCGACGAGAACCTGGTCCGGCTGGACACCGGCACCGGGACCCCGACCGTCGCGGGAACCACCCCCGCCCCGATCGGCGCCGTCCCTAGCCTGGCCCTCTCCCCGGACGGCACCCGCCTCTACGGCGTGGGGAACAACGGCACCGGATACGCCGTCGACCTCGCCACCGACACCCTCGCCACCCTCGACATCGCCCCGGGCCAGTGGCTGCAGAACCCCTCGGTGGCCGCGGACGGCACCCGGCTGTACATGCTCCAGCAGGACCTCACCAGCTCCGACGGCAAGGCCTCGATCCTCGCTCTGGACACCGCGACCGGCGCCCTCGTCCCCGGCGAGGAGATCACCGGCCTCGCCTGGGTGACCGCCCTGGCCCTCGGCCCCGACGCCCACACCTTCTACCTCGCCGTCAATTCCACCCTGCGGATCCTCGCCCTCTGACCGGGCCCGCGCCGCCCCGCCCCGCCGCCGGGGCGGGGTGGCCGCGTCGGGCGGGGGCGGCCCCTGGAACACCTACCGCCCGGTACGGGGAGGAGGCCGTCGGAGGCCCGGGCCCGGGAACGAGCAGGCGCGTCTCCCCTGTGGACGTAATGAACGATTGTGTTCCCTATGTCCCGGGGATACCGTCGGTAGTGGTGAATGAATCCGTCTCCCCTACCCGCTCCTGACCCCTCACCCATTGGGGGACCTGCCATGGCCACCTCGCGCGCCCTGGCCGAGGCTTCGCCCGCGACCGCACGTCGGGGCCAGCACCCGGGGGTAGCACTCACCGTCATCGCGGCGACACAACTCATGGTCGTCCTGGACATCACGATCGTGAACATCGCGCTGCCGCACATCCAGCAGGCGCTGAGGTTCAACACCACCGACCTGTCCTGGGTCATCAACGCCTACACCCTCACCTTCGGCGGGCTGCTGCTGCTCGGCGGACGGGCCGGCGACATCCTGGGGCGGCGGCGGGTGTTCGTCGTCGGCGTGCTGCTGTTCGCCCTGGCCTCGCTGCTCGGCGGCGTCGCCCAGTCCTCCGCCTGGCTGCTGGCTGCCCGGGCGCTCCAGGGCGTGGGCGGGGCCATCGCCTCGCCGACCGCGCTGGCACTGATCGCCACCAACTTCAAGGAGGGCCAGGAACGCAACCGGGCGTTCGGCGTCTACTCCGCCGTCGCCGGGGCCGGCGGCGCGATCGGGCTGCTGCTCGGCGGCATGCTCACCTCCTGGCTGTCCTGGCGCTGGGTCCTGTTCGTCAATGTGCCGATCGGCATCGCGATCGCCCTGCTGGCGCCGCTCTACATCAACGAGTCCGAGCGCCACCCCGGCCGCTTCGACCTGCTCGGCGCCTTCACCGCCACCACCGGCATGGTCTCCCTGGTGTACGGCTTCATCCGCGCCTCCGACCACGGCTGGACGGACGCCGTGACGCTGACCTCGTTCAGCCTCGCCGTCGTGCTGATCGCCGCCTTCCTGGTCAACGAGCGTCGGGTGCCGCAGCCGATCACCCCGCTGCACCTGTTCCGCGACCGCAACCGCTCCGGCGCGTACGGGCTGCTGCTCTGCGTGGCCGCGACGATGTTCAGCATCTTCTTCTTCATCACCCTGTTCGTGCAGGAGATCCTGGGCTTCAGCCCGCTGCGGGCCGGCTTCGCGTTCCTGCCGATCAGCGTGGCCATCGTCGCCGCCGCCCAGTTCGCCGCCCGCAACCAGCTGCGCTTCGGGCCGAAACCCTTCCTGGTGACCGGCTCGCTGCTGGTGCTGGGCGGGGTGATCTGGGCGACCAGGATCGACCTCGGCACCAGCTACGTCGGCGGCGTCCTGGGGCCGACGATGATGTTCGGCTTCGGCATGGGTTCGATCTTCGTGCCCGCCACCCTCACCGTCGTCTCCCGGGTCTCCCCGCGCGAGACCGGCGCGGCCACCGGCATGCTCAACACCACCCAGCAGATCGGCGGCTCGCTCGGCCTGTCGATCCTCGTCACCGTGTACGGCACGGCGAGCGGCAACGAGGCCCGGCAGCAGGCCGCGGCCTTCCTCCGGCAGGCCACCCCGCAGCAGGCCGCCCAGTTCCGGGCGACCGGGCGGCTCCCGGCCCCGTACTCCTCGCAGGTGCTGGTGCACGGCATCGGCAGCGCCTTCCAGATGGGCCTGGTGTTCACGGCGCTGGCGGTGGCGATCGCGGTGTTCGTGATCAAGGTCGGCCGTCCGGTGCCGCAGCCCGCCGCCGGCCCTCCCGGGCGGGGTGCTTGACAGGGCGTCAGGGGGACCGGGAGAGTCTTCATTGCAATGGTTTTCATCTTCGACAACCGTTGCGGCCGACCGCTGCCCGCCATGCCCGGGCGCGGTCGGGCGTGCCTCGACACACCCCGGCACGCCCCCCGAACGCCCCGACACGCCCCCGAAAGAGGACACCCATGTCGCTCGACGTCTCCCCCGCCCTCCTCGCCCAGGCCCAGGAGGGCCGCGTCGACGAGGCCGACTTCCTCGACACCGTCCGCACCTCGCTCCCGTACGCCTACCAGGTCGTCGCCGGGCTCAGCACCGAACTCGCCACCGGTGAGCAGGAGTTCACCACCGACAACACCACGCCCAGCGACGAGCAGCGCGCCCAGCTGCTGCGCGCGCTCGCCAGCAACGCGATCCGGGGCAGCCTGGAGAACCACTTCGGGGTGAAGCTCGCCTTCGTCAACTGCCACCGGGTGGGCGCCTTCCGCCCCGGCACGGAGGACGGCGCGGCGTACCGGGAGTTCACCTCGCCGCACAACCAGATCCGCAACCAGAGCCCGGAGCTGCGCAGCTGCTGACGGCCACCGCACGGCGGCGGCCCCCACTCCGTGGCGGGGTGGGGGCCGCCGCCGCACGTGTCGCCGCGTTGCGCCCCGTTGCGGGCCGTTGCGGGCCCGTGTCCGGATCGCGCGTCGATCTTGTCCGGCGGCACGGCGGCTGCTTACGTTCGGAACGCACCCCGTTCGGAACGCGTCACGCCCGGAGCCCCATCGCACCCGGAACGCACCCCGTCCGGGAGTCGCCCCCCTCCCGGCCACCCCCTCACCATGCGGAGCCCACCATGTCGCAGGCCCCTCGCCCGCTGCGGAAACTCGGCTTCCTGACCATCGGCCTCTTCGACGAGGCCGACCCCCGCCGGGGCCACGAGTCCACCCTCGACCTGATCACCCTCGGCGAGCAGCTCGGCTTCGACAGCGCCTGGCTGCGCCACCGCCACCTCCAGTACGGCATCTCCTCCCCGCTCGCCGTGCTCGCCGCCGCCACCCAGCGCACCAGCCGCATCCAGCTCGGCACCGCCGTCACCCCGCTCGGCTGGGAGAACCCGCTGCGGCTCGCCGAGGACCTGGCCACCGTGGACGTGCTGTCCGGCGGCCGGCTCAACCCCGGATTCAGCGTCGGCCCGCCCACCCACTACGAGCACGTGCGCGGCGCACTCCACCCCGACACCGGCGAGCACGAGGACTTCGGCCCGCGGCGCGCCGAACGGCTGCTCGCCCTGGTCCGCGGCGAGGACGCCTCCGACTTCGCCGGCACCGAGGGCATCGAGACGTACTCCCGCCGCGTCCAGCCGCACTCCCCCGGCCTGGCCTCCCGGCTCTGGTACGGCGCCGGCAGCCTGCGCTCGGCCCGCTGGGCCGGCGAGCACGGGATCAACCTGCTCACCAGCAGCGTCGTGAAGCCCGAGGACGGGCAGGGGCCGTTCGACTTCGCCGCCATTCAGGCCGCCCAGATCCGCGCCTTCCGCGAGCGCCACCCCGACGGCGCCCGTGCCCGGGTCTCCCAGGGCCTGGTGGTCATCCCCACCGACAGCGCCACCCCCGAGCAGCGCGCCAGGTACCGGGCCTACGCCCTCGCCCGCACCCCGCGCACCCTCGCCCCGCAGGGACCGGCCCGACTGCTGTTCGCCCCCGACCTGGTCGGGACGACCGAGGAGCTCGTCGAACGGCTGCACGCCCACGCCGGGTACCGCGAGGTCGACGAGGTCGCCTTCGCCCTGCCGTTCACCTTCGGACACGAGGACTACGTACAGATCCTCACCGACCTGGCCACCCGCCTCGGTCCGGCCCTCGGCTGGAAGCCCGGACAGGACTGATCGGTCGGGGGCCGCGGGCCCCTGTCGCCTTCAGAACTCGCTTGTGTCGAGGTCGAGTTCGAACGGCTCGGGCAGCCGCACCGGCACGCCGAACGGGTGCGGCCCCTCGGCCCGGGTGTAGCCGAGCGCCCCCGGCCGGGAGAACAGGGTGCACGCCCGCTCCTGACGGTCCACCAGGAGGTAGAGCGGCGCACCGAACTGGGCGTAGCGCCGGCGCTTGACGGTCCGGTCGGTCTCGGCGTTCGACGGAGAGGTGACCTCGACCACGAGGACGGTCTGCTCAGGGAGCAGCGCACCAGGATTGTTCACGGCCAGTTCGACCGGAACCAGGGCCAGATCGGGGATGTAATAGTTCTCGGTACCCGGAAGGTCGAGATTGCCCGAGCCCGACCGCAGTCCGAGCTCCCGCTGGCGGGGTCCGATCTGCAAGCGGATCAGGTCAACGGTGTTCTCGTGCTCCCAGGAAGGCGACGCGGGGGTGATGACTCCCTCGACGATCTCGACGCGTTCACCCGCAATGTGTTGAATCGCATACTTGCGGGCTTGCTCCGGGTTCGGCACGCGACTGTAGTCTCCCGGGCCGATGTGTGCCGTGCTCACGTACTGCCCTCCTGTCCGGCGCGGTCTCCGCGCTCAGGGGCTGCCCGGCGAAAAGGCTACCGGCGCATCGCCCCCGCATGGGCACGCGCCACTGGGCCTACCCGCCGAATCCGGACAATCTCTAGTCATATGAATAAGCGCTTGCTTAGAATCGGGGCCCGCCGCCAGACGGCCCGAGCCCCCAGGAGACCTCATGACCGGAGTCAACCGTCAGATCCGCCTCGCCCGTCGGCCCGTCGGGGACGTGCGACCGGAGGACTGGGCGCGCGGGGAGGAGCCGGTGGCGGAGCCGGGGGACGGGGAGTTCCTCGGGCGGACCCGGTACGTGTCGCTGGATCCGGCGATGCGGGGGTGGCTGGACGACCGGCCGTCGTACCTGCCGCCGGTGGGGCTCGGCGAGGTGATGCGGGCGGGCTCGGTGGTGGAGGTCGTCGCGTCGAAGCACCCCGGGTTCCGGGTCGGGGACCACGTGGTCGGGGCCTTCGGGGTGCAGGAGTACACGGTGTCGGACGGGAAGGGCGCGCTCACCGTCGACCCCGCGCTCGCGCCGCTGTCGACGTACCTGGGCGCCCTCGGAATGCCCGGGATGACCGCGTACTTCGGACTGCTGGACGTCGGGGCGCTCCAGGAGGGCGAGACCGTCGTCGTCTCCGGCGCCGCCGGGGCGGTCGGCACCATGGTCGGGCAGATCGCCAAGGTCAAGGGCTGCCGGGTGGTCGGCATCGCGGGCGGCCCCGACAAGTGCGCGCTGCTCACCGGGGAGCTCGGCTTCGACGCCGCGATCGACTACCGCGCGGAGGACGTCCGCAAGGCGCTGCGCGCCCACGCCCCGGACGGCGTCGACGTCTACTTCGACAACGTCGGCGGGCCCGTCCTGGACGCCGCGCTGACCCGCCTGGCGATGCACGCCCGGGTCGTCGTCTGCGGCGCGATCAGCCAGTACAACAACGAGGGCGCCGTGCAGGGCCCGTCCAACTACCTGTCCCTGCTGGTGCACCGGGCCCGGATGGAGGGCTTCGTGGTGTTCGACTACGCCCGCCGGTTCCCGGCGGCGGCCGCCGAGCTGGCCGGCTGGATCGCGGAGGGCCGGATCAAGGTCAAGGAGCAGGTGGTGGAGGGCACCGTGGACGACTTCCCGCAGGCCCTCGGGATGCTCTTCCGGGGCGAGAACACCGGCAAGCTGGTGCTGCGCCTGGCCTGACCGGTGCTCCCGGGCGGCCACCGCACGAGGTGGCCGCCCGGGCCCCGGTCAGAGCAGGCGCTTGATCTCGCCGCGCGCCCGGTAGAAGCCGCCCGAGGCCGACTCCCGCACCTCGGCGACCAGGTAGCGGGCGCCGGGCACCCGGATGTCCTTGGGGAACTGCACCCGCCACGAGGAGTCGTAGCCCGGCGTGAGCACCCGCACCCGCACCCGGGCGCCGTCCTGGACGCACTCGACCTCCACCTCGGTGCCCGTCCGGGCGGTGGCCACCGAGACCGTCTCCACCCCGGTGCCGGCCAGCACCGGCTCCCAGCCCGCGCCCTTGACCTCGGCCGTCTTCGGCAGCGTGCCGGCCTCGGCCGCCCGCACCGCCTGCTCGCCGGCGTCGAGGCAGGCCAGCGAGCCGTCCGTGGTCACCAGGTAGAGCCGGCCGTCGCGGTACTGCATGCTGTACGCCGAGCCGCAGCCGGTCGCGAGCTTCCACAGCCGGGTGCCGTCGGCGGCGAAGCAGTACACCGAGGAGTGGTTGTCCCCGGCGAAGACGTACTCGCCGTCCGGGGAGGCCGCGCAGGAGAACACGGCGGCGTCGCAGCGGTAGGCGGCCACCTCGGAGCCGTCCGACTTGCGCAGCCGGTGCACCCAGCCCTGCCCGGTGCCGGCGAACACCTCGTCGGCCTCCTGCCAGCCGAACAGCACCCCGCCCCGGGTGGGGGTGTACCAGCGCTGGTCACCGCTGCGGTTGTCGTAGCGGGCGACGCCGCGCGAGTGGCCGTGGTAGACGCCGTCGGCGTCGCAGCGCACCATCCAGCCGGACCGGCCCTCGCCCTGACGGCGCCACTGGAACTCGTCCTCGTGGTCGACCGTGGTCAGGCCGCCGCGCTCGTCGGCGACGCCGAGCACGCCGTCGTGGATGTCGAGCCAGAAGATGTCCACGTCCTGGGCGATCTCGTACGCGACCCGCGGGATCTTGCCGCCCAGGTCGTACACCTTGCCGTCGTCGCAGCCGGCGTAGATCCACCAGTCGTCCGCGACGATGCACTTGACGCCGTCCGGCAGGCCGTAGCGGCCCGTCACCTCACCGTCGTGGGTGAGGGTGTAGACGTCGCCGCGCTCGTTGCCGACCCAGGCGTGCTCCTCGCCGACGAAGATCCCGAAGGCGGGCGAGCCGGAGCGGAAGCGCCACAGCAGCGGCGCCTGGCGGGCCGTCGAGCGAGTGCTGACGATCTCCCGCCTGGTCACCGCCCGGCGCTGGCGCACGCCCTGGACGGCCGGGGCGTAGCCCTTGCGGACCTTCTCGCCGATCTTCTTGGCCGCCGAGGCGGCCGCCTTCTCGGGGCTCGGGAACGTCGTCGACTTGCTCTGGCCAGGCTCGCCTATCCGCCCGTACCGTACGGTCACCACCTGGCCGGCGAGCCGCACTTCGTAGAACTTGTGCGCGCTCCCCTCGTCCTCGGACAGTTCGAGGTACGTGACCTGCTCTTCGACGGCGACGGACACGGCGGAGTCCCCTTTCGGGCAGCGGAGATGGGAGGCCGGTTCGGGACCGGCCCGCCGACACCTCCGAAGCTACGGCCTGGCACTGACATTCGGCTCCGGCCAGCCTAGGCGGAACCGACCCGGCCGGTTCCGGCGGGGCTGACCCGGCCGGTTCCGGCGGGGTTCAGTACAGCTCGGCCAGGAGGGCGCGCAGGCGCTCGTCCTCGCCGATGATCTCGTACGGGAGGCCGGAGGTGACGATCCGCCGGTCGCCCTCGACGAGGTCGCCGACGTACCGGCCCAGGTCGGCGTCCCCGGCGGCGGCGCCCAGCGCGTGCAGGGCCTCGCAGCCGCCCGTGACGTCGGCGCCCGTGACGACCGAGTGGAGCGCGGCCGCCGCGAGGCGGTCGACGTCGAGGGTGTCCGGGTCGACGATGTCGAGCAGGGCGCGGGCGGCGCCGGCGGCGTGCGCCGCCTCGGCGAGCAGCGCCTCCAGCCGGGGGACGAGGTCCTGACCGGCCGCCCCGAGGGAGGCCGCGGCGCGCAGGGCGCGGACCGCCGGCCAGCGGTTCCACGACCGGCCCCCGGCGATGCGGTCGAGCACGGAGGACAGGATCCGGACGGCCTCCTCCGCGTCGCCGTCGACCTGCCAGAACGCCCGGGCCGTCGCGATGGCGGCGTCCAGCTGAGGGGCGGTCGGCTCGGGGTCGTCGCCGACCGCGGCGAGCAGCTCCGGGAGCAGCCCGGCGGCGGCCGCGCCCAGGTCCGCGGCCGCCTGCGCAGCTTCGGCGACCTCCCGCGAGGCCGCCAGCCGTTCGGTGACGGCGGCGAGCAGGAGACCGGGCTCGCCGGTGACCTCGTGGTGGGCGCGGGCCACCTGGAGCGGGCCCGCCGCGGCCCGCAGCGCCTCGGCGGCCCGGTCGCGGGCCTCGGGCGGGCCGCCCATGACGACCGCCGCGACGGCGGAGGCCGCGTGGGGGAAGCGGGGCAGCACCGCGCACAGCTCGGGCAGCCCGGCGACGGCCCGCGGGCCCCAGCCGCGCAGCAACTGGACGAGGCCGGCGATCTCGTTGGTGTCGAGCCCGTCGACGGCCAGCCGGGCGCGGACGGCGGCGAGCAGCTCCCGGTCGAAGGGCAGGGCCGGGGCTCGGCCGTCGCCGGCGGCCCGGCGGGCCTGCGGGCGCCGTTCGAGGTCGCGGGCGAGCAGCGGGACGGCCTGCCCGGGGGCGATCCGGACGAGGGCGGCGAGGGCCTGGTCGGCCGCCCGGTCGTCGGGCCGGGCGGCGAGCTCGACGAGTGCGGGCGCGGCCTCGGCGGCGAGCGGTCCGAGTTTGGCCAGCAGGCTCGCCGCCGGGTCCTGGGCGGCGAGCCTGGCGACCGCCGGGACCAGCCGCGCCGGGGCGCGGCGCGAGACGTGGCAGGCGTGGTCGGCCGCCCACAGCGCCTCGGACTGCACCTCGGGGCGCGGGTCGCCGAGGGCGGTCTCCAGCAGGGCGAGGGCCGCCTCCCGGTCGGTGTCGGTGTCGCGTTCCAGCAGGGTGTCGACGACCGCGCACAGCAGTTCCTCGTGGTCGGAGCTGTAGCGGTCGACGGTGAGCTCGCGGGCGGGCAGCAGGCCGAGCACGGCCGCGTGGTGGGCGGCTTCCCAGCGGTCCTCGTTCCGCAGGCACACCAGGACCGCGGCCAGCCGCAGCGGCACCGGGGTCTCCCCGCCGAGCAGCGACCTGGCCTTCCCGGCGGCCGCGCCGAGGTCCACCCGGCCGAGCGCGACGAGCAGTTCGGCCGCCACGTCCGGATTCTCCTCGGCCGCCCAGCGCTCCCACAGCGCGGCGGGCGCGAGCGCGCCGTCCCCGGTGTGGCCGACGGCCCAGCCCGCGGCCAGCCGGACCTCCTCCTCCGGGTGGGCCAACAGTGGCAGCAGCAGCGGGAGTTGGGCGACGATGGCGGCCCGGACCGCGCCGTCGGCGACCTCCCACTCGTCCTGGCTCTCGGCCATTGCGCCCAGCAGGCCCAGCAGCTCCGCCGGCCGGCGCCCGGCGGCGGCGATCCGGGCCAGGTACGGCACGGCCTCGACGGTGGCCGAGTACACGGTGCCCTGGTGGAGGACGGTGCCGTACAGCTCGGAGAGCGCCTCCTCGGCCGCGCCGTCCTCGCCCTCGGCGAGCGCGCGCAACAGTGCGGGCAGGTCCTCGGCGCTGCCGTAGGCGTGCGAGAGGGCGGCCCAGGGGTGGTCGTCGAGCCCGGTGAGGGCTGTGATGGGATCCATGGCCGCGATCCTGGCAGGCGGGGCCGACAAGCCGCCGGGCCGGGCTGTCCGGGGAGTTGTCAGTGCCTCGGGTTACGCTCCCGGCACCCTGAGGAAACACCCGGGGCCCGCTCCTCCGAATTCGCCTACGGGGAGCGGGCCCCGGCCCAGGCAGACCGGGGCGTCGAACGGGTCGACGTCCGGCGACGCGTGCGCGGCGGCGCCGGCCCCGGCCCGGTTCAAGGGCGCCGCCCGGCCGTACGGGTGGGCCGGCGCTCGGGTGGAGCCGGCAAGCTGGCCCGGTCGGGCGCCGGAGGGCGCCCAGCGACGAGGGGGTGCCGGTGATGGACGGATCGACGGTTCGGCGGGTTCCCCCGCTGGACCCGCAGGTGCGGGCGGCGCTGGCGGCCGCCGGCGACCGGGCGCGGCAGGTGCTCCTCCCGGAGCAGCTGGCGGCCTGGCAGGAGCGGGACGCCGCGGCCCGGCCCCGCCCGACGGTGGAGCAGCTGCGGGACGGCGGACGGTTCGAGGTGACGGAGCTGCGCGTGCCGCGGACCGGTGACGAGGGCGAGGTCACGCTCGTCAGCGCGCGGCCCGCCGGGGTCCGCGGACCGCTGCCGTTGCTGTACTACCTGCACGGCGGCGGGATGGTGACGGGCAACGCGTGGTCCGTGCTGCCCCGGCTGCTGCACGGCTGGGCGCTGCCGCTCGGCCTGGCGGTCGTGTCCGTCGAGTACCGGCTGGCGCCGCGCACCCGCTTCCCCGGGGCCGTCGAGGACTGCTACGCCGGGCTCGCCTGGGCGGCCGAGCACGCGGGCCCGCTGGGCATCGACGCGCGGCGCGTGGTCATCGGCGGCAAGAGCGCCGGTGGCGGGCTCGCCGCGGCCCTGGCCCTGCTGACCCGGGACCGCGGCGGCCCCGCGCCGGTCGGCCAGCTGCTGCTGAGCCCGATGCTCGACGACCGCGGCGACACCTTCTCCAGCCACCAGATGGCCGGCCACGACACCTGGGACCGCGCCTCCAACGCCACCGCCTGGCAGGCGCTGCTCGGCGACCGGTACGGCGTCACCGACCTTTCGCCGTACGCCGCCCCGGCCCGCGCCACCGACCTGGGCCGACTGCCCGCGGCGTACCTCGACGTCGGGTCCGCCGAGACGTTCCGGGACGAGGCCGTCGCCTACGCCGACGCGATCTGGCGGGCCGGCGGAGAGGCCGAGCTGCACGTGTGGCCGGGCGCCTGCCACGGGTTCGACACCCTCGCCCCCGGGGCGGCCGTCAGCCGGGACGCCCACGAGGCCCGCACCCGCTGGCTGCGACGCGTCCTCCGGGGGTGACGCCGGGCCGCACCGGGGCCGGGCCGCACCGGGCCCGGCCGCAGCGAGGCCGAGACCAGGCCGCACCGCGGCCGGGCCGGACCGGACCGGGCCGGACCGGACCGGGCCGCCGGTCAGAGCCAGCCGCGCTCGTCGGCGACCCGCAGGGCCTCGGCGCGGTTGCGGGTGCCGGTCTTGGCGATGGCCGAGGAGGAGTAGTTGCGCACCGTCCCCTCGGAGAGGTAGAGCTTCGCGGCGATCTCCGCCACCCCGGCGCCCGAGCGCGAGGCGTTCAGCACGTCGCGCTCGCGGGCGGTGAGCGGGGAGGCGCCGGCGGCGAGGGTGGCGGCGGCCAGCTCCGGGTCCACCACCCGCTCCCCCGCCGCGACCCGCCGGATCGCGTCGGCGAGCACCTCGGCCGGGGCGTCCTTGACCACGAAGCCGACCGCGCCCGCCTCCATGGCCCGGCGCAGGTAGCCGGCGCGGCCGAAGGTCGTGAGGATGACGACCCGGCACCACGGCGCCTGCTGGGCCAGCACGGCGGCCGCGGCCAGGCCGTCCAGCCCGGGCATCTCGATGTCGAGCAGGGCGATGTCCGGCCGGTGCTCCCGGGCCGCCTCCGCGACCTGGTCGCCGCGGCCGACGGCGGCGACCACCGCGAAGTCGTCCTCCAGGTCGAGCAGGGTGCGCAGCGCGGTGCGGACCAGCTCCTGGTCCTCGGCGAGCAGCAGGCGGATCGTCATGGCGTCCCTTCGTGGGCGGAGTCGGGCCTGCCGGTCGGCGCCGCGCCCGTCGGGACCGTCACCAGCAGCCGCCACCCGCGCGGGTCGAGCGGGCCGGCCTCGACCGTACCGCCCGCCGCGGCGACCCGTTCCCGCAGGCCGGTCAGGCCCTTGCCGCCGCCGGTGCCGCTGCCCTTGCCCTCGACGGTGCCGTTGCCGTCGCCCGGCCGGTTGCCGGCGCCCGTGCGGTCCGTTCCGCCGGTTCCGTTCCGGGCGCCCGTTCCGTCGTCGCGGATCTCCACGGAGGTCGCGGTGAGCAGCACCGAGCAGCGCTCCGCCCGGGCGTGCCGGACGACGTTGGTGATCCCCTCGCGCAGCACCCAGCCGAACAGCTCGCGCTCCCGCGGCGCGACCGCGTCGGCCGCCGTCGGGAGGTCGGCCACCACCCCGGCGGCGCGCAGCAGTTCGCGGCCCCGGGCGAGTTCACCGGCGAGCGTCACCTCGCGGTAGCCGGAGACGGCGGCGCGGACGTCGGACAGCGCCTGACGGGAGAGCGTCTCCACGGCCGCCATCTCCGCCACCGCGTGCTCCAGGTCCTTGCCCGCGAGCCGCTGGGCGAGGCGGGACTTGACGGTGATCGCGGTGAGCGAGTGCCCCAGCAGGTCGTGCAGGTCCCGGGCGATCCGGTTGCGCTCGGCCTCCGAGGCGAGCCGCGCCACCTCGGCGCGGGCGGCGACCAGGGCCTCGTTGGTGGCGGCGATCTCCGCGAAGGCCACACAGGTGAGCGAGGTGAACAGCAGGGCCAGGGCCTGGAATCCGCCGGGCCCGGTGTGCCAGGGGCGCACCGCCCACGGCACCAGCAGCGCGGCCGCCGTACCGGCCGCGATCACCTTGGCGGCGTGCTGGCGCCACTGGATCGCGACCGCGGAGACGACCACGGTGGCGAGGAAGAACGCGGCCTCGTGGGCGAACGGCAGCACGGCCAGGAACAGCAGCGTCATCACCGCGAGCAGCGGCCCCGCCCAGCGCCGTCGGCCCCGTCCGAGGGCGAGGGCCAGCAGCACGTGGCAGAGGCCGAACGCGACGACCACGGTGTATCCGGCGACGGCGGCCGCCCCGGAGACGGTACCGCTCATGGCGACGGCGGTGAGCGCGGGGAAGACCATCATCCCGCTGCCCAGCAGGAGGCGGCGCCACCCCCGGGCCCAGCGCTTGACGGGGCTCGCCTCGCCCTGCTCCCGGGCGGAGGGCGCGGACGCCCGGCCCGCGCTCCGCCGGCCTCCACCGGAGTGGTCGTGCTCGCTCACCGTCGTCTCCCCCGTCCTCACAGCCCGGCGAACAGGCTACGCAGGTGCCGCCCGTTGACGACCGCGGCCACACCCAGCAGGGCGAGCCCGCAGACCCCCTGCTCGACCTTCATCCACACCGGGAAGGCCCCCGGCAGGGCGATGATCGCGGCGATGGCGACGAGCATGACGGCCGAGACGATCCGCAGCCGCCGGAACGCGCCGCGGGAACCGTTGGCGGCCCGGACGGTCAGCAGCAGGGTGAACAGGGCACTGGCCACGACGATGGTGCCGCGGACCAGCACCGGCGCGTTGACCATCGCGTGGTGGTCGCGGAGAGCGAGGGCGGCCGCCAGAGTGACGACGCTGAGGCCGAGGTAGGCGAGCACGAGCCACCTCACGGTACGGAAGGCACGACGGGTGTCGGGGTGCTGCAGGTCGGTGGAGGTCATGGCATCCATGCTGGTCGCCGGCCCGCCGACCGGGGCAGTGTGTTCGCGCACCGGCCCGCCGTGACAATTGTCAGCGGGCCGCCGTCACGGGACCGTTGCCGGCGGGCCGCCGTCCGGGGCCGTTGTGAACGCCCGGGGCTCCTCTCCCGCCGGTTCGGCGTCCAGCAGGCACACCATGTGCAGCTTCGTGACGGCCAGCCCGTCGACCACGACGGCCCGGGGCTCCCGCCCCCACACCTCGAAACCGCAGGCGGTGTAGAGCCGCAGGGCCCGCTCGTTGCCCTCCGAGACGGTCAGCAGCACCTGCCGCAGCCCGCCGTCCCGCGCCGCCGTGCGCAGCACCTCCCACACCAGCGCGCGGCCGATCCCCCGCCCACCGGCGCCGCGCGCCACCGCCATGCCGTACAGCGTGCCCTTGTGCCGCTCCTGGCTGCGGCGCGGCACCTTCAGCCCGGCGGTGCCGACCAGTTCACCGGCACCGTCGAAGGCGCCGATCAGCACGCCCGGCCCGGCCTCGGCCGCGGCCAGCCGGTCCAGCGTCGCGGACAGCGGCTTGCCGGCCTCCTCGGCGTGGCTGGAGGTGAAGGCGCTCGGCGTCTCGCGCAGCGCCGCCAGCCGGAAGGCCCGGTACGGTACGGCGTCCGCGACGCCCAGCGGGCGCAGCCGGACGGCCCCCGGGGGGCGCCCGGCCGCCGTGCGGTCCGCCGTCGGGCACCCTGCCGTCGCGTGGTCAACCGGGTGGCATCCGGCCGTCGCCTGGTCAGCCGCCGAGCGCTCAACCGAGACGGACACGGGTGCACCTCGTCACGTACGGCAGGGCGATCTCCTCTCGGCCGGCCAGGTCCGGGTGGGTGGCCAGCAGCTGCTCGACGTCGGCCAGCAGGCGGACCCGCTCGTCCTCCGGGAGCGCGATCACGTAGCTGCGCGAGGCCACCATGTCGACGATCCCCGCCGGGGTGGTGGCGTGCTCCCAGCGGATCTCCAGCCGCTCGGGTGTCCCGAACGGCGCCGGAAGGAGCGGCAGGGTGTCGATCCGCGGCGGCGTCGACCGGTGCATCAGCAGACCCAGGGCGGCCGCCCAGGGCTCGGACTCGTCCCGGACGTTCCACACCAGCGCGAGCGTCCCGCCGGGGGCGAGCACCCGGGCGATCTCCGGCAGCGCGGCCGCCGGGTCGAACCAGTGCCAGGCCTGCGCCACCACGACGGCGTCCACGCTGTCGTCGGGCAGCGGGATGCGCTCGGCCGAGCCCGCCCGGACGGCCGCCTTCGGCACCGCCGCGGACAGCCGCGCCCGCATCCCCTCGTCGGGCTCGACCGCCACCACGTCCAGGCCCGCCTCCACCAGCAGCGCGGTCAACTTGCCCGTCCCGGCGCCCAGATCGAGCACCCTGCGGGCCTCCCGGGGCACCGCCGAACCGACCAGCGCCCGGGGATAGCCCGGCCGCCCGTGCTGGTACGCGTCCACCGCCGCCCCGAACGACCGCGCCCGCAGCCGCCCGGCCCACCGCCTGGTCGCCCCCTGCCGGGTCATCCCGCAGGCCCGCCCGATCTCCTCCCAGGTCGCCTCCCGCCCGCGCCTCAGCTCCTCCACCAGCTCCGTCCGCCGCTCCTCCAGCGCCTCGATCACCCCCGACAACCTCCGCAGCCCGTCGACGCCGCCCCCACCGGCCACGTCCTCCGCCACCCGCCGACCAAGATCGCCCATGTCCATGGCCCGGCACTGTACGGACCGTCGACGGAAACGTCAACAACCATTGCCACTACAGGCAACAGATGTTGCCCACAGCGCCCTGCGCGCGCCCCGCCCGCGGCACGGCCGGCGCCTCGATCCAGCAACACTCGGCACGGATGATCGCACTGGCACCGGCCGACGCCGTGCGGCGTGCCGGGTGTGACCGGGGATTCCCGTCCGGGTGATTGGCGCGTTGCCGGTTGACCGGAGTCGCCGTACGTAGCACGAACTCGGCGCGAAGTTCGGGGACTTGGCGAGGAAACCCTTCGCATGAGCGAATCCGGAGCGGGTCGGCGGCGCGCGGGCGGCGGGACGAGAAGCCTGGTGGGAGGGCGGCGGCCGCTCCCGGCTGCGACTGGTGTGCGAAATGTCGGGGTTGCCCGACAGATTGCCACAAGTCGGTTGCGGGACGGTATTTTTGACTTTCGGTCAGGATGTCCTGAACTTGGCTATGCTGCACCACCACGCCTCCGGAGCCGGTCCCCCCGTTTCCCCGTACTGTTCCGATCGTTTGAGGATGCTGAATGCTTCGAGCTGGATCGTCACCCGCCAGACGGCGCCGAGCGCCCCTGCTCGGCTGGTTGTTGCCGACGGCCGTGATGGCGGCGGCCGTGGCGGTCGCCGCGGTGGCGGTGTCCGCCGGGGCCCGGGCCGGGGTGCTGTGGTGCGGAGCTACGGGCACCGTGCTGGTGGCCGTGGTGGCCGCCGAGTCGGCCCGCCGGGGGCGGGCGCTGGGCGAGTCCCGTGACCTGCACGCCCGGCAGGTGGAGGAGTGGCAACGCCGCCTGGCCGCACAGGAGGACGAGCTGGACCGGCTCGCCCGGCTGGAGATGCGCCGGGTGGTCGCCGGAGCCCGGTACGGCTACTCCTTCGACGTCCTGACCCGCCCGCTGGAGGAGAGCGACGCACCCGTCTCGCCCAGGTTCCGCCGCTCCCTGGTGGCCGTCGCCGAGGCGGTCGCCAAGGCCGTCGACGACGAGGTCAGCCGGCGCGACTCGGCCGAGCGGGCCTTCGTGAACATCGCCCGCCGGGTGCAGGCCATCATCCACCGGCAGGCCAAGGACCTGCGGGAGATGGAGGACCGGCACGGCAACGACCCGGCGGTCTTCGACGACCTGCTGCGCCTGGACCACGGCAACGCGCTGACCGGCCGCCTGGCCGACAGCATCGCCGTCCTGTCCGGCGCCCGCCCCGGCCGCCAGTGGACCCGCCCGATCGCGCTCTACAGCGTGCTGCGCGGCGGCATGTCCCGGATCCTGGAGTACCAGCGGGTGGACCTCCACCCGGTGGCCCAGATCTCGGTGACCGGACCGGCCGTCGAACCGCTGATCCACGCCGTCTCCGAGCTGCTCGACAACGCCACCCGCTACTCCCCGCCGCACACCCACGTGCACCTGAGCGCCTCCGAGGTGCAGAGCGGGATGGCCATCGAGATCGAGGACGGCGGCCTCGGCCTCACCGACGAGGCCCGGTTCCGCGCCGAGCGCTCGATCCGCGAGGCGATGGTCTCCAAGGACTTCGACGACCTCACCGAGTCCCCCCGGCTGGGCTTCGCCATCGTCGGCCGGCTCTGCCAGGCGTACGGCTTCCAGGTCTCGCTGCGCCGCTCCGCGTACGGCGGCGTGCGGGCGGTGCTGGTGGTGCCGCAGGAGCTGCTGACCACCGCGCCGCCGACCGGGCGGGCGCACGGCATCGGCGCCTTCTCCGGCCCCCGCCCGCTGCCCGCGAACCCGTCCCGGCACACGGCCTCCGGGCGCCCGTGGGGCACCCGGACGACCTCGGCCGGCGTCGGCCCCTCCTACGGCTCGACCAACCCCTGGGGGCCCTCCGGCCCGGGCGCCGGGGACGACGAGGTGATCGTGACCGAGTGGACGCCCAACGGTCTGCCGCAGCGCCGGCGGAGCCGCCCGATGGTGCCCCGGGGCGGCTACCGCGGGGCCGCGCGCACCGCCGCGCAGCCCGCCGGGCCGACGCCGCAGCCGACCGGGCCGATGGCCGGGCCGCCGGACCGGGCGCCGCGCCCCGCCAAGGAGCCGAAGCAGCCGGGCCTGTGGCTGGAGGCGTTCATGGACGGCATCAAGGGCACCGGCCCGAGCCCCTCCGGGCCGGCGGGCGCGCAACCCGGCCCCGGCACGCACCCCGTGTCCGGCGCCCGGCCCGGCCCCGGCACGGATCCCGGCCCCGGCGTCGGCCTCGGACAGGGCCACGGCTCCGGGCAGGAACACGGGCAGGAACGCGGCTCCGGTCAGGAACACGGACACACCACGGACGCCGGGCAGGCGGGTACCGGACGCACCGGCACCGCGCCCACCGGTGAAGAGACGGCAGGGAAAGGCGAGCAGTGATTCCGCACCGTAACAACATGGACTGGATCCTCAACGACCTGGCGCACAGCGTCCCGTGCGTGCGCCACGTGATCGTGCTGTCCGCCGACGGCCTGCGGATCGCCCAGTACGGCACCGACCCGGACACCGCCGACCGCCTCGCCGCCGCCTGCGCCGGGCTGCAGAGCCTGGCCGGCGCGATCGGCCACGAGTTCCCGCACGGCGACGGCTCGATGCGGCTGGTGGTGATCGAGGTGGACGGCGGCTACTTCTACCTGATGGCGGCGGGCGACCGCGCCTACCTCGCGGTGCTCGCCGACGAGGGCGTGGACGCCGGGCTGGTCAGCCACCAGATGCGCGACCTGGTCGCCCGGATCGGCGAGCACCTGTCCACGCCGCCGCGCAACCCCGAGGCGGTCGCGTGAACCGGCCCCCGGTCCGGTCCGTCTCCACGGGCTCCGGCTGCGGGACGGTCACGTGAACGAGCACAGTGAGGCGGCGGCATGACGGCCGAGCAGGGCGGCTGGGAGGGCCCCGAGCCCGACCGGCTGTACGTCATCACCCGGGGCCGCAGCGGCCCCTCCGGGCCGGGGGTCTTCGACCTGGTCACCCTGATCGTCTCCGGCGCGGAGCCGACCCCCGCCCATCAGCCGGAGCACGCCGCGATCCTGCGGCTGTGCCGTTCCCCGCTCTCGGTCGCGGAGGTTTCCGCCTACCTGGAGCTGCCCGTCAGCGTGGTCACCGTGCTGCTGGCGGACCTGCTCGACGACGGGCTGATCGAGGCCCGCAGCGCCGCCGTGCCCGCGGCGGAACTCCCCGACCGTGCCCTGTTGGAGGCGGTGATCCATGGACTTCAACGGCTCTGACACGGTGGCCGGGCCGGCCGGCCCGGACCTGCTGCCGGACAGCGTGACCACGGCGGTCAAGGTGGTGGTGGTCGGCGGCTTCGGTGTCGGCAAGACGACGCTGGTCGGCGCCGTCAGCGAGATCCGGCCGCTGACCACCGAGGAGACCATGACCCAGGCCGGGGTCGGGGTGGACGACCCGACCGGGGTCGAGCAGAAGACCTCCACCACCGTCGCCATGGACTTCGGCCGGATCAGCATCAGCGAGCGGCTCGTGCTGTACGTCTTCGGCACCCCCGGCCAGGAGCGGTTCTGGTTCCTCTGGAACGGCCTGTTCGAGGGCGCCCTGGGCGCGGTCGTCCTGGTGGACACCCGCCGACTGGAGGTCAGCTTCGAGGTGATCGGGCGGCTGGAGGAGCGCGGCGTGCCCTTCGTGGTGGCCGTCAACGGCTTCCCGGAGGCGCCGTCCGTCCCGCTCGACGAGCTGCGCGGCGCGTTGGACCTGCCGGCCGAGGTGCCGATCGTCAGCTGTGACGCGCGCAGCCGGGAGTCCAGCCGGGACACCCTGATGACCCTGATGCACTACCTGTACGAGCTGGCCGCCCCGTCCGCCGCCCGCTGAGCCCGCGGCCGCCCCGCACCTGGCCGTCACACCGACGACCATCGCCGACGACCGTCACCGAAGCCCGAAGCCCGAAGCCCGCCACCGACCCCCATCCGCGACCGGAGACCCCGTGACCACCGCGTTCCCCGAACCCGCCGGCCCCGCCCCGGCCACCGCCCCGCCGCCCGGCTGCCCGGCCCACGCGGGCGGCGGCATCGCCCCGACCGGCCCCGGCGGCCTGCTCCGCCTGTACGGCCCCGAGGCCGAGGCCGACCCGGCGGGCCTGTACGAGAAGCTGCGCGCCGAGCACGGCGAGGTGGCCCCGGTGCTGCTGCACGGCGACCACCGGGCCTGGCTGGTGCTCGGCCACGGCGCCAACATCACGGTGATGCGCACCCCCACGCTGTTCTCCCGGGACTCGCGCCGGTGGAACGCCTTCCGCAACAACGAGGTCCCGGCCGACTCCCCGCTGCTGCCGGTGGTCGCCTGGCAGCCGATCTGCGTGTTCGCGGACGGCGACGAGCACCGCCGGCTGCGCGGCGCGCTGCTGGACGGCCTGAACGGCTTCGACCGGCGGGGCATCCGTCGGCACGTCCGCCGCTTCACCACCGACCTGGTCCAGGTGGTCGGGCCGACCGGCCGGGCCGAGCTGATCTCCCAGTTCGCCGAGCACCTGCCGATGCTGGTGATGACCAAGCTGCTCGGCATGCCGGACGAGTACGGGCCCCAACTGGTCACCGCCGCACGGGACCTGATGAAGGGCACCGAGACGGCGATCGCCAGCAACGAGTACGTGGTCGCCGGTCTGCGCCGGACCATCGCCATCAAGCGCGACAGCCCCGGCGACGACCTGACCAGCCGCCTGCTGGCGCACCCGGCCGGGCTGACCGAGGACGAGGTGATGGAGCACCTGCGGGTGGTGCTGCTCGCCGCGAACGAGACCACCGTCAACCTGATCGCCGACTCGCTGAAGATGGTGCTCACCGACCCGCGCTTCCGCGCCCACCTCTCCGGCGGGCAGATGACCCTGGGCGAGGCCCTGGACCAGGTGCTCTGGGACTCCCCGCCGATGTCCCTGGTGGCCGGCCGCTGGGCGACCGCCGACACCGAGCTGGGCGGGCAGCGGATCGAGGCCGGGGACCTCCTGCTGCTCGGGCTGGCCGCGGGCAACGTCGACCCGGTGGTCCGGCCCGACCTGGCGGCCCCGCTGTACGGCAACCGCTCCCACCTGTCCTTCGGCGCGGGACCGCACGAGTGCCCCGGCCAGGACATCGGGCGGCACGTCGCGGAGGCCGGGATCGACATCCTGCTCACCCTGCTGCCGGACGTCCGGCTCGCGGTGCCGGAGGAGGAGCTGACCTGGAGCTCCGCCTGGATCTCCCGGCACCTGACGGCGCTGCCGGTGGAGTTCACCGCCCGCGACATCGAGCCGGACCCGGTCTCGGTGGCCGAGGCCGAGCTGGCGGAGGCCGACCAGGCGAAGGCGGAGCGCACGGACGCGGGCCAGCCGGGCGAGGGGCGGGCGGCCGCCGCACCGGAGCCGGACGGCCGAGCGGGCCCGGCGGCCCCGGCAGCCCCGGCAGCCCCGGCAGCCCCGGCAGCCCCGGCGAGCCCGACGGTGCCCGCGCAGCGGCGCGGCTGGTGGGACGCGCTCATCCGGCTGTTCCGCGCCTGACCCGCGCCCGCCCGACCGCACGCACGCACACCCGGCCGCCCGCCTGACGGGCGGTCGGGCGGTCGGGCGCTCACGTGCTCAGCCGTCGGTCCGCCGCCGGTACAGGGTGAAGACGTCCACCGGCGTGAGGTCCGCGTGCGGCCCGTCGAAGGTGTAGTAGGTGACCTTCATCGTGGTGGTTCCGCCGCGCCGGTCTCCCGGGTCGACCTCGAAGGCCGCGAAGCCGTGGGGGTGGGTGCGGTCCTGGACGGCGGCCCAGGGCGCGTCCTCGGTGAGCCAGATCGACTCCCGGTACGGCATCCCCGGTTTCTGGTCCTCCAGCCCGATGACCACCCGGCCCTTGGGCTGCTCGAAGAGGTCGTCCTGGGTGGTGGCGGCGTTGCCGCCGGCGCCGATGACCATGTGGACGGTGCCCCGTCCGGTGTCGACCATGTCGGTGCGGGTGCCGGTCGGCACCGGGGTGCGGGCGTCGTTGGGCAGGGTGCCGCGGACGGGGTGGGAGCGCTCGTAGTAGTGCTCGTGGCCGCAGACCACCAGGTCGACCCCGTAGGCGTCGAACAGCGGGCCCCAGGTCTCCCGGAGGCCGAGGTCGCTGCCGGCGCCGTGCTTCGAGCTGGAGACCATCGGGTGGTGCATGCAGACCACGATCCAGTCGATCGACCTGCTGCTCCGCGCCACCCGCAACTCCCGCTCCAGCCAGCGCCGTTGTGCGCCGCCGGAGAAGCCGCGCAGATAGATGTCGCCGGAGTTCTGGATGGCCTCGTCGTCGTTGGCGAGGCTGATGAAGCGCACCGAGCCGACGGTGAAGGCGTACCACAGGCCCCGGGTCTCCTCGTCGGAGGAGGCCGAGGAGTCGGGCAGGGAGTAGTAGGCCTGGTAGCCGAGCGCGCCGATCGGGCCGTTGCCGCCCTCGTTCTCGTGGTTGCCGACGCAGGGCATCCAGGGCCGCAGCCGGGTGGACCGGCTGTTGCTGATGAACCAGTCGGCCCAGGTCGCGGTGCGGCTCTGGCCGTGGCGGCCGGCGTAGGAGGAGTAGCAGAGGTCGCCGTTGATGAGGTTGAACAGCGGCCCGACGCGTTCGACGGCGGTGACGATGTCGGCGGAGGCCGCGGTGCCGACCTGGCTGCTCATGTACACCGGGTACTTGCCGAGCGGGGAGGGCATGCCGTCGGGGAAGGTGATCCGGCGGCGGAGGTTGGGCGCGCCCTGGTCGCCGAAGCTGGTGAAGGTGAAGGGGGCGCGTCCGCGCGGGGCGGTGGTGAAGGTGCCGGTCTCGGGGGTGGCCCCGTCGTGGCCGGCGCTGTAGAGGTAGGTGGTGCCCGGGCGCAGGCCGGTGAGGCGCGCGTGGTGGACGTACACCTCGGCCTTGTCGAGCGAGTCCCGGTAGGTGCGGGTCTCGGCCTGGACGACCCGGCCGAGGCCGCCGTCCGTCGAGCCGTACCGGACCTGAGGGCGGCGCACGGACTGGGGGCTGATCCACGAGACCGTCATCTCCGTGCCGGCGTCGGTGCCGAACTGGAGGTGCAGTCCGGCCACTCCGGCCGTGCCCGCGCGGTGCGGGGTGGTCAACAGCAGTGGGCTGGTGGGCGCGTCGTCGGCCGGTGCGGCGGCCGCGGGTTGCGCGGCCGCCGTCGTGCCCGCTGCCACCAGGGCGGCTCCGGCCGCCGAGGTGCCCTTGAGGATGGACCTGCGTGCAATGGTCATGAGGACTCCGCCTGTCGAGTGGGGGGTTCGACAGGCAGTCACTTTAATGACATGTGCACGTAAAGACGATCGTTTTGGCAGAGATGATCGATCGCATGGTCGGGGCGGCGCCGACCGGGAGACTCGATCCGGCCACCGAACGGGATCCGGCCGCGGCGCGGGCGCCCGGCTACTCCTTGCGGCCCACTCCCCCGTACAGCCCGACCTTGCCCTCGCCCGCGGCCGCGGCCTCGGCGGGCTCCGGGTGCCAGCGGTCGACGAGGACCACGCCCGGCTCGTCCAACTCCAGCCCGGCGAAGAAGCGTTCGAACCGCTCGCGCGAGCGGAAGTGCAGGCTGATCCCGGCCTCCGCGTAGCGGCGGTCGGCGACCTCCGCGCGCTCCGGCGCGAGGTCGGCGGTCGCGGCGGTGAGCGCGAGGAAGCTGCCGGCGGGCAGGGCGTCCAGGAGCTTGCGGACGGGCGGGTGCGCGACCTCGTCGGAGAGGAAGTGGACGATGTTGACGAGCGTCAGGGCGACCGGCTCGCGCAGGTCCAGGGTGGCGGCCACCCCCGGGTCGGCGAGGAACCGCTCCGGCTCGCGCAGGTCGCCCTGGACGTAGGCGGTACGGCCCTCGGGGGTGCTGGTGAGCAGGGCCCGCGAGTGGGCGAGCACGATCGGGTCGTTGTCGACGTAGACCACGCGACAGGCCGGGTCGACGGCCTGCACGACCTCGTGCAGGTTGGGCGTGGTGGGGATGCCGGTGCCGACGTCCAGGAACTGCCGCACGCCGTGCACCTCGGCGAGCCGGCGGACCATCCGGTGCATCACGGCCCGGGCGGCTGCGGCGTCCGCGCGCACGCCGGGCAGTTCGGCCAGGACGCGGTCCCCGACCTCGCGGTCGGCCGGGAAGTTGGTCTTGCCGCCGAGCAGGTAGTCGTAGACCCGGGCGGAGTGCGCCCGGTCGATGCGCAGGTCCACCTCGGGCGGCGCCTCGTAGTCGGCCTCGGTGAGCCAGCTCTCGGAGACGGCGGCGCCCGCCGTCCCGGTGTCCGCCGTGTCGGAACCCCATGCGTCCGTGTCCACGCTCGCCCTCCCCGCTCCGCGTTGGTCCGGACCACTCAACCACAACCGGTGACTGTCCGTCAGGCGGTTCCCGGTGTCCGCTGAACCGAGGCTTCCGCCCGGCCCGTCGCCGCCACGAAGGAGGGCACCCGCATCGCCGTCAGCAGCCCGAGGGCCGGGCCGGCCGTGCAGACGGTGACGTACACCGGGATGACGCCCAGCCAGTGCCGGTCGCCCAGCCACTCGGCGAGCAGCGGGAAGGTCCCGCCGAACGCGGCGATGGTGGTCGCGTTGACGACGCCGAGGCCGACCGCCCGCACCTCCGTCGGGAACAGCAGCCCGGTGAAGACGTTGAGCGTGCCGAGCACCGTGGCCACCAGCATCCCCAGCAGCACGGCGACGGCCTGGAACGGCAGCCAGCCCTGGCGCAGCCCGGCCAGCAGGACGCCGACCAGCGGGATCGGCAGGACGAAGGCGATCCGGGCGACCGGCAGCAGGCCGAAGCGGTCGGCGGCGGCGCCGGTGAGCAGCATGGTGACCAGCACCACGCCGAGCACCACGGTCATGAAGGAGGCCGCGTCCTCCTTGTCGATCACGTGGTAGGCGGCGGCGTACTGCGGCAGGTAGACCAGAGCGAAGTAGTAACCGACCGTCCCGCCCAGGGTGTTGAGGAAGACGGTGAGCACCGCCCAGCGGTGTTCGCGCAGCGTCCGCAGGAACGGCGGGCGGGCGGTGCGGGCGGAGCGCTCCCGGGCGCGGTGGAACTCCGCGCTCTCCGGCGCCCGGCGCCGCACCCAGACGGCGGCCAGTCCGAGCAGCGCGGCGATCACGAAGCCCCACCGCCAACCGCCGTTCTCCAGACCGGACTTGCCGAGGGTGTGGAGCAGCAGGGTGAGCACGCCGAAGGAGAGCAGCGAGCCGAGGATGATGCCGCCGTAGGAGACCGAGCTGAACGCGAAGCGGTGCCGCGCCGGGGCGGTCTCGGTCACGTACGCGGCCACGCTCGGCGCCTCCCCTCCGAAGGCGAGGCCCTGCACCACCCGGGCGAGCACGGCCAGTACCGCCGCCCAGACCCCGATGCTGCGCTGGCCCGGTACGGCGGCGAGGCCGAGGCTGGCGGCGGCGATCACCGCCATGCCGAGGCTGAGCGCGAAGCGCCGCCCCCGGCCGTCGCTGAGCCGCCCGATCAGGTAGGAGCCGACCGGTCGGGCGCCGAAGCCCACGGCGAAGGTGACGTAGGCGCCGAGGACGCCGCTGACGCCGTGCTTGCCGTGCCCGAAGAGGTCGGCCGCGAAGTAGGGCGCGAGGACGGCGTAGACGTTCCAGTCGAAGGACTCGACGACCGATCCGACCGTCGCCGCGGCCAACTCCCGCCGCCGGCCGCCGGTTTCCGCCTGTTCACGGAGCGGTGCCACCGCACTGCTTTCTGTCATGGCCTCAGCATGGCACCGTTCGGATCCGCGCGGAATCACACCGCGCGCCCGACCGGAGGCCGTCGCCGACTCCTCCACCGATAGGCGGATGAGAATCCCATGTGACTGGTGTGACAGGCAGGTGATATTCCTGTGCCGTGCCTTTCATGATCACCCGAAACCCTCGGCGCGCCCTGCCCGCCGCCGTCGCAGCCCTCGCCACCGCCGCCCTGCTGGCCGGCTGCACCAGCGGGAGCGGCACCGCCGCCGCCCCCGCGAGCAACCCGGCCGCCGCCACACCGAGCGCCGCCCCGACGCCGACGCCGACGGCCAAGCCCACCGGCGCCGACGACCCGGCGCTCAAGACCTTCTACGGCCAGCAGCTCGGCTGGGGCGCCTGTGCGAAGGACCCGCGGAACGTCGAGGACACCTCGGCCCTCCAGTGCGCCGCCCTCAAGGTCCCGCTCGACTACACCGCCCCGGCCGCCGGCACCCTGGACGTCGCCGTGGTCCGCAACCCGGCCACCCGGGCCGACCAGCGGATCGGCTCGCTGCTGCTCAACCCCGGCGGCCCCGGCGGCACCGGCGTCGGCATGGTCACCGGCGACCCGAAGCGCTTCGACGGCCCGCTCCACGACCACTACGACATCGTCGGCTTCGACCCGCGCGGCACCGCCGGCACCAGCCCGCTGAACTGCCTGGACGACAAGGTCCGGGACGGCTGGCTGGGCACCGACCAGACCGGCGACGACCACGGCAAGCAGCTGGCCGACGCCTGCCAGGCCAAGTACGCCCAGATCCTCCCCTTCGTCAGCACCCGCAACAGCGCCCGGGACATGGACGTGCTGCGCGCGGCCCTCGGCGACCAGAAGCTCAGCTACCTCGGCCTGTCCTACGGCACCTACCTGGGCTCGCTCTACGCCGAGGAGTTCCCGGAGCGCGTCGGCCGGCTCGTCCTGGACGGCGCCACCTCGGCCTCCACCTCGCTGATCCAGCACAACATCGAGCAGGAGGCCGGCTTCGAGCGGGCCCTGAAGGCCTTCGTCGCGGACTGCGTCACCAAGGAGTGCCCGTTCGGCAAGGACCCGGACCAGGGCCTGCAGAAGCTCGCCGCGTTCCTCGACGGCCTCAAGGACAAGCCGCTCAAGACGGAGAAGGGCCGCACCCTGACCTCCAGCCTGGCCTGGACCGGCGTGGTCAGCCGGCTCTACGGCGGCGAGAAGGCCTGGACCGGTCTGCGCAACGCGCTGGGCTGGGCGATGGTCCGCGGCAAGGGCGACGACCTGCTCGCCTTCGCCGACGGCATGAACGGCCGCGACAAGGACGGCAGCTACGGCCCCTCGGTGGACGCCTACACCGCCATCCACTGCGCCGACGGCGCCACCGAAGCCCCGGCCGGGGAGCAGCTCCAGGCCGCGCTGGCCGACCTCGCCGCCAAGGCCCCGGTGATCAGCAAGCACGACCCGATGGCCGCGTTGTTCGACCCGGACTGCCGGAGCTGGCCGGCCCGCTCCACCGAGAAGCCGCACGTGATCAAGTCCGCGGCCGCCACCCCGATCGTGGTCGTCGGCACCACCGGCGACCCGGCCACCCCGTACGCCTGGGCCGAGAAGCTCACCGCCGAGCTGGGCAACGCCGTCCTGATCAGCCGCGACGGCGAGGGCCACACCGGGTACGGCGCCAGCAAGTGCGTCCGCGCCTCGGTGGACGCCTTCCTGGTGGACGGCACCGTCCCGGCCGCGGGCATCCACTGCCCGACGGACTGACCGCGGGAGCGCGGAGAGGGGGGGGGGGGGGCGGGGGGGGGGGGGGGCCCGCCCCGGGGGGGGGGGGGGGGCGGGGCGGGGGGGCGGGCGGGGGACGAAAGGGGAGAGCGGGGGGGTGGGAGGGAATTGAAATGAG